>JAIBJH010000235.1 GCA_020029455.1 Hyphomicrobiales bacterium | reverse complement strand
CCGTCCGCTTTTCGAATGGCCTTGCCGCGCGGTGCAATTACGGCGGCCACGGCCTGATCACCACCGGAACCATAGACATCCTTCTGCGCTTGCGGCGGCATGTGCCCGAACATCCAGCTATGGGCTTGCATGACACCGACGACCCAGGCGGTTGCAGCGCATCCGCGTGCCAATGTAGAAACCACGTCCACATGCGCCCTGAAATTCAATTCCTGCCCATCGCAGGACGCAGGCTGCACCGTCTGCAGCAGGCCCTTTTTGATGACTAGTTCCATGCTTTCGCGCGGTACCATGCGCAGCTCTTCGGCGCGATGTGCGTGTTTCTGCAGTTCCGGCACGATGCTTTCAGCGATCGCCTTGGCGTCCTTCGCGGTCATGCGTTGTTTGACCATCTTGTCCTCCCTCCAGCGCCCTTCAGGAAATTGATATTGAACATCATTCATTTTCGAATTAATGTCAATATCGGTTGATATTCTATACTACGTACGTTCATTATCGAATACTGTTCGATATTGACTAGCGACAGACGACAAGTATTGAATGAGGTATTTATGCTGGAGAGTCAGTAAGATGGCACGATCTACTAAGCCGAAGGGCCGGGTCGCCGTACGCCAGGAAAGAAACCGCGAGGCGCTTGTCGTGGCGGGCTATAAGGTTATGTCAAGAAAGGGCATAGATGCCGCCACCATGCAGGAAATCGCCGAGGCGGCCAATGTCGGGGCCGGCACTGTCTACAGCTATTTCAAATCGAAGGACGATCTTGCCGTCGCCGTACTCGAACGCCTGATGCATGATCTGGCGCTTCGCATTGAGGCCGTCACGGACACGTTCAAGGATCCGGCCCAGGTCTATGCCTTTGGCGTTCGCACTGTCATTGAGGCTGCAACAACAGACTTGCGCTGGAAGCAGTTGCTCTACAGGTCGGAGGTGATGGCTGATGCCATGTTCCGCCGCATGGGCCCTTTCGCTATCCGCGATCTCGAGAACGCGACCAAGGCGGGCCGCTTCAAAGTGGCCGAAGCTCCGCTCACCTGGCGCATGGCAAGCCACGCCATCGTCGGCGTCAGCCTCGCTGTTACACAAGGTCAACTGCCCTACGAGGCGCAACAGGAAACGGTTGTGCGGCTTCTCTGCATGACCGGAATCGGCGAAGCCGAAGCGGTTGACCTAGCCAACCGGGAGCGCCCACCCCTTCCGGTAGAAGGTAGCATTCCGGGCCGCTAGGTCAATTGACTCCCAAAGCGCTCTCAATGCCGCGCTGCGCGATGCGCAAGGAATTGCGCAGTTCCGGCAGCCGTTCCGGAAAGCGCCGGCTGGGCATGGAAACCGCGAGGGCATAGTTGTCCGCCGCGTATGTCTGTATCGGCAGCGCAATCGCACAAATGCCTTCATCATACTCTTCACGGTCATAGCCGAACTCAGCATCCGCCAGCGTATCGGCAAATCGCAAAAGCTTTGGCACCGACGTGAGTGTGTACGACGTGAAAGCCTTGAGTGGCGCCTGCAACAAATATTCAGCCTCTCCGCGCGGCATATTCATCAGATGACACTTGCCGCTGGCCGTCGCATGGAGCGGCAAGGGCCGCCCTACAAATGAGACAGCGCGTAAGGACGCGGTAGATGTGATCTGATCCACCACAATCGGTGTGCCATCCATGAGCAGTGTCAAATCGACTGTATCCTTGGTGCGCGCATGCAGATCCTGCAGATGTGGGCGGATGAGCGTGCGGAAATTCGCTTGGACAGCAGATCCAAGGCGCACCATTTCGCGTCCAAGGCGCACGCCCGCTTGGCCGGCTTTTGTCGCCACAAATCCTTCCGATTCCAGGGCACCGACAATCCGTTGAACCGACGAACGCGGCACGCCCGAAGCCTTAGCGATCTGCCCAAGGCTCATGTTACCCGTGCCGTCGGCCAAGGCCCTCAAGACGGCGGCCGCCCGTGAAATCATGCGCATTTCGTTGCGCTGACCCTTTTTCACATATAGCTCCTCGATGAGCGAATTTGACAAGGGCAAGATTCCTCCATAGTGTTCCATAAAACGATATAGCTGTCCCATAAATCGGTACAACATGCAAGACCAAATCGTGATGCCACAACGGAGGGACCACCATGCTCATCAAAATTCTGCTGACGATCGTCACGCTGGGTTATAGCGTCGTTCCAGCGCTTGTTGACTCCAACAATACCCACGCCACCAATCCGGGCTGGGACACCCACGCCCGTTTTCACGTGATCTGGCAGGTGAGCTCCTACGTTTATGTGGCGGCGTTGGCACTTTATCTGATCTGGACAGCAGGCAGCGAAACCTGGCCGCTCTGGCAAGCAACAATCCTTGCTGCAGGTGCCTACGGCGGTTTCTGGACGGCCGTCTTCTCAAGACCGGTTTATGGCGGCACGCTGGTGAGCCAGACCAATCCGGTACCCGACATCAAATGGAACATCGCCGGACGGAAATTTAGCACGGACGCCAATGTCACGGCCTTCACGCCACTGGTTCTCCTCACTTTTGTCGCGGCCCGACTGCTTCTGAATGGTTGAGTAGTATCGCATGCTCACCGAAGAACAAAGACAGGAAGCCGCCGACAGTCTGCTTCAGGCGGAAAAAACGCGCCGCGTCATTCCTCAATTGTCGAAGACCTATTCGGACATGACGATCGACGATGCCTATGACGTGCAACGCCGTTGGGCGGAGGCGCGCATCAAAATGGGAGCCCGCATCGTCGGCCGCAAGATTGGCCTTACCTCGCGCGCCATGCAGCAAGCCTCGAAAATGACCGAACCTGACTATGGTGTGATCCTCGATGACCGACTCTATTGCGACGGCGCTGCCATAGCCTCGAACACTTTCATCAAGCCGCGGCTTGAAACGGAACTTGCCTTCATCATGGCAACGGATTTGAATGGCATTGGTTGCCAAGTGCATGACGTGTTGCGGGCCACCGATTTCGTGACACCCGCGCTTGAGATCATCGACTACCGCACCGAGGTGCCACGCGCCATCGTCGACACCATTGCCGACAATGCTGCCTATGCGGCAATCGTCATGGGTGGACGGCCAGTACGGCCCTTCGACGTCAACCTCCGTTGGGTCGGTGCCACGCTCTCGAAAAATGGAGTGATTGAAGAGACCGGCTTATCGGCCGGCATCATGGGTCAACCGGCAGCGGGGATTTCGTGGCTCGTGGGAAAGCTTGCCGCCGTCAACGATGGCCTGAAGAAAGGGGACATCGTTCTAGCCGGTTCCTTCACCCGCCCCATCGACATCGCCGCAGGCGACACCGCCCACGCCGACTATGGCGAACTGGGCAGCATTGGTGTGTCCTTCAGGTGAAGGATTTCTTCAAATGATTGGCGACTGTCGAGCGCAGTACCGTAATTTCGTGATCCGTCCAGTGCCTGAACCCCTGATGTGACTTGAAACCAAGCTTGCCCGCATCGACAAGCGCTTGCAGCAAAGGACTGGGCGCATGGCTGTCCTCGAGGTCAGCCAAAACTAGCTTGTGAATGTCGAGTGTGAGATCCGTGCCCACCAGGTCAGCATTTTCAAGTGGCCCCAGGACGGCAAGCCGTGCGCCAAAACTGTTTTTCGCCACAAGGTCTATCGTCTCGGCATCGCAGACACCTTTCTCAACCAGTGAAATTGCTTCGCGCCATAGGGCATGCTGCAGGCGGTTGCCAACGAAGCCCGGCACATCCTTCTTCACATGCACCGGCAGCTTGCCGAGTTCCTTCAGAAATTTCATCATGGCTTCGATGGTGGCGGGCGATGTTTGTTCGGCCTGGATTACTTCAACCAACGGCACCAGATAGGGCGGATTCCACCAATGGGTGCCCAGCGCCCTTTCCTTTCGTTTTACCAGCGCCATTATCCTTCCGATGGGTATCCCTGATGTGTTGGAGGCAAGTATGGCATCAGGGTGTGCGGCCGCCTCGATCTCTTCGAACAATTTCTGCTTCAACTCGAGCTTTTCAGGCACCGCCTCAATCACCAACTCAGATTCGGCAACTGTATCCGCCAATTTCGGCACTGCAGTGATCCGCGCCACGATATCATCACCCTTGCCGAGCGACTTGAGCAGATCGGCCACGCGCTCCTTCAACGTGGCAAGGGATTTCGGCACTGAATCGGTGACCCTGACCTCATGCCCGCCAGATGCGAAAACCAACGCAAGCCCGGCTCCCATCAGACCTGTTCCGATGATTGCAACGCGCCTGATCATCCCGCTGTGTATCCGCCATCGGCGTAGAGGACATGGCCGGTATAGAAGTCAGACGCTCGTGACGCGAGGAAAAGTAGCGGCCCTGCGAGGTCTGATGGTTCGCCAAGCCTGCCCTTTGGGACACGCGCAAGGAAGCCCGTGCGTGTCGCTCTCGCCTTCTCATCGTCGTCGAACATCCATTCGGTTAGCGGCGAGCGGA
>JAIBJH010000234.1 GCA_020029455.1 Hyphomicrobiales bacterium | reverse complement strand
ACGCTAGTTGCAGATGCCTGAGGTTCTACGCCAGAGAACTGTTCCCCATCTGACTGGGGTATAGCTACTGCCAGCTGGAACAATTGAGCCAGATCAACATCAGGCGTGACGGCTTTGCCATCGAGAGGAGTGAGACTGGAGTCACTGACCAAATCTGACGCAGCGGAAATTTCATCCAGGGCGACGACCGGCTGGGCCGTCTGCGCATCAGCGGGAGTGCTGTGATCTTCACCATTTTGAGAGTTTGAAACGGGCTCAATTGCGGCTACGTTCGCCACCCCCGAACCTGCTCCTTCAAGGCTTTCCTCTGGCGCGACCTGCCCAGATTCCTGCCCCGTAAGCATGATGTTGGAAAGCACCGTTTGGTGGTGCTGACTCACCTCTGATGCCAATTGGGCGTCGCTAGCTGAGGCCAATTGACGACGTATTTCCTCTATCTCTCGAGAGAGGTCGGAAAGAGGAGGCGCTGCAGCGATACTAGAAGCCATGAAATTCCAGACACACGTAATGGCGCAGTTATTAAAGACTGCACGATATCGGAGCGCTCGTGGCTATTTGGTAAAGGCGGATGTCAAATTCAGCGTTTCCGCCAATTGCGTTAAGGAATTGGCAGGAAATTAGAAATGATTTTCCTCAATTGACCGTAACATCGCTTTTTTTCATCGTCCATTAATCATAGAAACGTAACCGTCAGGCTTGGAGAACTTCGCTTGACGGGCGCAAGAAGTAAACCACGTGAGCCTGTAAAGGATGGGGCATGGCAGCGGCTTTTTCCCCTCCTCGCCACTGCCTGTCTCGATATGCCGGCCTCCGTTGTTGTTTCTTCAATTCTCATTAATCTTCTTTCGCTGTTCATGCCGCTGGCGATTATGCAGGTTTATGACCGCATCATCCCACGACAGGCCGTGGAAACACTTTCTGTCCTTGTTATTGTAATTGCACTCACAATAGCGGCAGAAGCCATATTCAGGATTGCAAGAAATCATGTTGTCAGTTGGTCAGCGACGGTCTTGGCCTGGCGAACCCATCACGAAATTCTCAAGCGGGTCATGGCTGCGCCTTCATCGCTCCTGGAAGCCGAATCCGCCAGCCGAAACCTTGATCGCATCCAAGCTTTAACCGCATACGCCGAATGGCACGGCAGTCCGTCCCGCCTCGTCTTGGCGGACCTTCCATTTGTAGCCCTTTTTGTGGGACTGATGATTATTGTCGGGGGACAGCTCGCCACCGTACCGTTGATCCTGTTTTTAATTCTCGCCGTGGCCGCGCACAGGCGGAGTGCGGGAGTGCGCAAAACCAATTTGAATCGGGCGATTGAAGACATGAAAACGCGCGATTTCCTGATTGAGGCAATCAACGGATTACCCACGATCAAGGCCAGCGCCATGGAAAGCCAGATGCAACGGCGTTTCGAAAGGCTGCAGGAAACCTTGGCTGCCCATTCATTCACCTCCATCCGGCTGGCTGAAGAAACCCAGGCCTTTGGCAACCTGCTGTCCAGCCTTACTCAAATGATGACGGTAACGGCGGGTGCCGTATTTGTAATTGATGGCACGCTGTCAATTGGTGCCCTTGCCTGCTGTGTCATGCTTGCCGGCCGCGCGGTGCAGCCGCTCCTGCGTTGTGTTGCAGTCTGGAACGAACTGCAATCGGTAATCGTAGGTCTGGAAAAGGCGGGCCCTCTGCTCAAGCTGCCCCCCGTGCAGCAAGGGTCGCATCCCGCGTGGACGAAGGGCCCCATGGACATCCGCTTTGCCGGAGTCTCGTTTCATCATGACCACGATGGCCGCAAGATTCTCGATAGTGTCTCAATCACCGTGCCTGCTGGTGGCATTCTTGCCATCACCGGCCGCGATGGCGCAGGAAAATCAACATTTGCGGATTTGATCTGCGGCTACTTGCCGAATTATAGCGGGGAAATCCGCGTTGGCGGCTTCGATCCCCGTACTGATGGTGCAACGCTTAAACAATATCTGGCGATCGTCCGCCCCGGGGCCTCGATGATGCGCGGCACCATCATGGACAATCTCATCATGTTCAGAAAGGGCGATGAGATCGAACTCGCCGTTCATGCGGCCAAGCTCATTGGACTTGATACCCAAATTTCCAAGTTGCCCCTCGGCTTTCGAACGGTGATGTCCGAAGGCCCTTCGGCGGAACTGCCAACCGGCATGGTGCAGAGAATTGCAATTGCCCGCGCAATTGCGAGACGCCCGGCGGTGATGATCCTTGATGAGGCGAACGGTGCGCTTGACATGAGCAGCGACCAATTGCTGGCCAGCGGTTTGCGCAGGCTAAAGGGCTTCACGACTACGGTAATCATCACCAATCGCCCATCCTTTGCGGCTATTGCCGACGAAACATGGCGCCTTGAGGCAGGAAAACTCGAAATGGTTCCGCGTGTTCTAGCAACGCCTGTCCCATCGCTTTCACCCCAGGCAATGCCATGACCGGGGTTCCATCCAGCGACAACGTGCAACATCCGATTCGGGTTGCACACCGCAAGATCGCCGAGGTTTTTGCGCGTGGCGCCTCGCTTCCCCATTCAGAAACAGCACCCGGCCTTTTGTCCTGTGTTGTCCCCATTGCCGAAGCGGTGGGCTGGCGTGGAACCCCCAGGCAGATTGCCGAAGCCATGCCTCATGAGACGCTGGTTACCGATATGGGCATGTTACGGACGGTATTGCTCCGCCTTGGCATCGAAACGGAAAAGGTCAATGCTCCGGCCCACCGGATTCGCAATGAGTTTTGTCCGTGCCTAGTCGTCAACGCGCGCAACAGCCTGGTTTTCATCCAGTCCGTGGACGCAGACGGCGCGGCCCGGATCTTCGATTCACAAACCGCTGCATGGCAGATTGAGAGCGGAACAAGACTGGCTGGTGAAGTCTTCATTGTCCGCCTGCTCGATCCATTCGCAAAGCAGGAACAATTGCAGCGCGATGGTTTTGTTTGGCCGATTCTCCGCAGGTTCAGCGACAGTTTAAAAATGGTCTTCTGGCAAAGCCTGGCGATCAACCTGCTTGGGCTCGTCGTTTCATTTTATGTCATGTATGTCTACGACAAGGCGATTGGCGCGAAATCATTCGACACGTTGACGCTCCTCTTTATCGGCGGTCTGGCGGCGGTTGGAATGGAGTTGCGGTTGCGTCATCATCGCGCGGCAGCCATAGCGCGGCTTGGTGCACGTTTTGACGCATTGACGGCAACGAGCACCTTCCGGACAGTCTTGGGTTTACCACTCGGCATGAGCGAAAACGCCCCGCTCTCTGCGCAGCTTACGCGCTTCAAGCAATTCGAGGTAGGGCGCGAGCTATTTGGCGGAAGCCTCGCAACGTCGCTGATTGATCTCCCGTTCACGATCATTTTCTTCATGATGATATTCGCGTTGGGCGGCACTCTTGGCTTTGTTCCCGTGGCCTTCACTGCGATTCTTTCGGTAGTTGGTCTATGTACCACGCCCGGTTTGTCCAAACAGATACGAGACATGGGCGACTGGAAAGCGAAATCAGACTCCCTGCTCATTGAAATCTGCACAAGGCTCAAGCTTATTAGGGCCGACAATGCGGAAGATGTCTGGCTCCAACGGGCGTCAGAATCCTATCGCAATTACCTTATCAGCAAATTCCAGAGTCAGCAGTACAACAATGCACTGCAAGTCCTCGCCCAGGCTGGGGTAACAATTTCCGGGGCGGCAGTGCTTTGGCTGGGTACCCTTGAGGTCATGCAAGGAAAGCTTTCCATTGGTGCACTCATTGCCATCATGGCTGTTGTATGGAGGGTTCTGGGACCTATCCAGACCGTTTTCCTCTCGTTGCACCGGATAAAGATAATTGTTGGAACCATTTGGCAACTAGACAGATTGATCAAGTTAAAGCCCGAGCGGGAGCAAGGTCGTATTACGGGCGCGGCTCTTACTCTTTCCGGCCAGATGTCATTGGAAGGCATTTGCTTCCGCTATGCCAACCGCCCTGACCTTACGATCAAGGGCATTTCGCTCAACATCAAAGCGGGCGAGTTCATAACAGTCACCGGACCGAGCGGCGCGGGCAAATCAACCCTGTTGAAGATCATGCTGGGCCTTTACCAGGCGCAAAGCGGCAGTGTCCGCCTCGACGATATTGATCTCCGTCAGATAGACCCGACGGAACTCCGGCAAAGACTGAGCTTTCTTGGCCAAGAACCCGCATTCTTTTACGGCACCGTTGCCCAGAACCTTCGGCTTGCGGCAGCTGATTCCACCGACGCTGAACTGATCGGCGCCCTCAAGAACGTTGGCATAAACGTTACCGATCCG
Organism: Hyphomicrobiales bacterium; assembly: GCA_020029455.1. Lineage (GTDB taxonomy): Bacteria > Pseudomonadota > Alphaproteobacteria > Rhizobiales > Aestuariivirgaceae > Aestuariivirga. Next base: position 148 of record JAIBJH010000234.1, on the reverse strand, counting down.
ATTTTGGTGGAAGGACTGGAAACACGGCTGAACGCGGTGAACCGGCGTGCCATGTCGTTGTCCTTCATACAACGTCTCGCCATAGCGCGCAGCTTCTTGATCGATGCGCCGATTATCCTGCTTGACGAACCGGCGAACCACCTTGACC
>JAIBJH010000233.1 GCA_020029455.1 Hyphomicrobiales bacterium | reverse complement strand
CGAATTTGTCGAGCGTGGCCTGCCCGGCGCGCGCGTTGACGAAATCGCCCGGAGAGCAGGCGTCAACAAGCGGCTGCTCTACCATTACATCGGCAACAAGGAAGCGATCTACAGCCGCGTCATGCTGGAGGCCTATCGTGAAATACGTGCAGGCGAGGAGCGGCTGCATCTCGCCACCCTTGATCCCAAGGTGGCGATGGCACGGCTGGTTGGCTTCACTTTTGACCACTTTCAGGCCAATCCATGGTTCATCCGGCTTTTGGCGACTGAGAACATGCAGCGGGCGCGGCACATCAGGAAAATCAGGGATTTGCGCCAGCTTCACTCACCCATCATCGGCCAGATCAAGGATATCGTGGCGCGCGGACAAAAGGCGGGGCAATTCAGGAAAACGATTGATCCGCTTGAACTTTACCTCACGATCGCCGGCCTGTCCTATTTCTATTTCTCCAACATCCATACGCTATCGACAGTCTTCTCCTCTGACCTCCAGACGGCGGACCGCATGGCAAAACGGCGCAAACATGCAATTGCCGTAGTGGCGTCTTATGTGGATGCAAATCGGAGCTTGTAAAAAATAACCACCGGGTTATTTTATTCGTTTATCTAAGAGCAAGAGGCCGCAAAGGCCTGCGTCAGACCATATAAATCCAGGGAGGATTCGATGACATTCAAGCTAAATCGCCGCGGCTTCGGACGGCTTGCCGGCAGCACGGCAGTGGCAGGACTGCTGGCAGCAACAGGATCGGCAGCGCGGGCCGCAGCGTCCTTGCGCCTGATCTGGTGGGGCAATCCTGAGCGCGACAAACGCACCATCGCTGTCGTCGACCTTTACAAGAAGGCCAGTGGCGATGAAGTGGGAGCAGAAAGCTATGCCTGGGGTGATTATTGGGCAAAACTGGCGACCCAGGCGGCAGGCCAGAATCTGCCAGACGTCATCCAGATGGATTACCGCTACATCTTCGAATATGCCCGCCGCAACCAACTGGCTGCTCTGGACGGCTTCATTGGCAAGGAACTGAATTTGGGTGACTTTGACCCCAATCAGCTTGATTCCGGCAAGGTCGACGGCAAAACCTACGGCATTTCATTGGGCGCCAACTCGATGAGCCACGTCTTCAACAAGACGTTGCTGGACGGACTCGGCGTGAAACTCCCTGATTCGAGCAAGTGGACGACCGCTGAATGGGTCGCCTTGGGCAAGGACCTGAAGGGCAAGCTGCCTGCAGGTATATTCTTCTCGGAAAATATGGGCTTGCTGGAGCCCCGGCTGCAAACCTGGGTGCGCTCGCTTGGGCGCGATCTCTACACGGCAGATGGCAAGATCGGTTATGAACTTGGCGATCTGGTGTCCTTCTTTGAATTCTGGAAAATGATGCAGGACGAGGGCCTGACGCCGCCGGCCGACGTGCAGGCGCAAGACTCCGGCAAGATGGAAGAGTCCATGATGGTGACGAAGCGCGCCGCCTTCAACTTCCTCCATTCCAACCAGCTTGTCGCCATGCAGAAACTGGTTGAAAGCGAAGTGGACGTCGTGATGATCCCGGGCAATGGCGACAAGGCGGGTCAATATCTGAAGCCATCGATGTTCATGTCCATTGCAGAAACTTCCGCCGACAAGGCAAGTGCGGCGCGGCTGCTCAACTTCTTCGCAACCGATGAAAGCGCCAACGACATCCTCCTCATCGAGCGTGGCGTGACGGGCGATGCCTCGATCCGCGATCGCATCTTGCCGAAGCTGAACCCGACGGAACAGAAGATCATCAACTATCTCAACCTCGTATCCACACGCGTCAGCCCCCTGCCGCCACCGCCGCCGAAAAATGCCGGCGAAATCGACAAGGCCCTGCGTCCGGCCTGGGAATCGGTTGCCTTTGGCCGCGCCAAGCTCGAGGATGCGGCGAAGACCTATTACGACAACGCCGTGGCCATTCTCGCCCGCGCCTGAGAGTGCGTTGACGGACTCGGTAGCCATCAGCGGCAGGCAGGATGTTCTGCCTGTCGTTTCCAATGGCGGCTTTCGCCGGGAAATCCGGCGCAGCCTGCCCGGCTACCTGTTTTTGTTGCCGTGGCTGACCGGGTTCTTTGTATTGACCCTTGGGCCAACGCTTGCTTCCCTGTATCTCTCCTTCACCGACTACGACCTCTTGTCGCCACCGCGCTGGGCCGGCCTGAAGAACTTTGAATATGCCTTCACGCAAGACATGCGTTTGCGCAGCGCCGTATCTGTTACGTTCAACTATGTTCTCTGGTCCGTGCCGCTGAAACTCGCGGTAGCCCTCGGCCTTGCCATGGTGCTTGACCGGTCGGTGCGCGGCGTCGGCTTCTACCGCGCAATATTCTATCTGCCGTCATTGCTCGGCGCATCCGTTGCCATTTCGGTGTTGTGGCGGCAGATTTTCGGCGCAGAAGGACTCGTCAACAAACTGCTCTACCTCACTACGGGCTTGCAGGGGCCCTCATGGGTGTCGCATCCGGACTATGCATTGTGGACATTGATCGCGCTGGCGGTCTGGCAGTTCGGTTCGCCGATGATCATATTCCTGGCCGGCCTCCGGCAGATTCCGCAGGACCTCTATGAAGCTGCCTCCATGGACGGCGCTTCGGGGTGGCGGCAATTCTGGAAGATAACGCTGCCGCTGCTGGCGCCCGTCATCTTCTTCAATCTTGTGTTTCAGACGATCGAGGCCTTCAAGGCCTTCACGCAGGCCTTCATCATTTCCGGAGGCGAGGGTTGGCCGATCGATTCCACGCTTTTCTACTCCCTCTACCTCTACATCGAAGCCTTCGCCAATTTCCGCATGGGCTATGCATCTGCACTCGCCTGGCTGCTGCTGATCATCATCGCAGCTTTCACGGCTATCGCCTTCGCCACATCCAAATACTGGGTCTACTACGAGGACGAGTCGCGATGAGCAGCGGGGATCTTCCGGCCACGATAAACTCGGGCAAAAACGAGTTTCTGCGGCACATCGTGCTGGGCGCCGCTGCGCTGGCGATGATCTATCCCTTGTTGTGGATGTTCCTGTCGTCCTTCAAGCCGGATGAACTGATTTTTTCCGATCCCACGTCGCTGCCAACGTCGTTCGGCCTGGATAACTACTACAAGGGCTGGACAGCGTTGCGCGAGTCCTTCACCACTTTCTATCTGAACTCGTTCATTGTCTCGGTGCTGGCGGTGATCGGCAATCTGCTGGCCTGCTCGCTGACCGCTTTTGCCTTTGCGCGCCTGGAGTTCTGGGGGCGGAAGTTCTGGTTTGCGATGATGATGGGAACCCTGATGCTGCCCTATCACGTCACGCTCGTGCCGCAATATGTGCTGTTCCTCAAATTCGGCTGGGTCAATTCATTCCTGCCGCTCATTGTTCCAAAATTCCTGGCGGTCGATGCCTTCTTCATCTTCCTGATGGTGCAATTTTTCCGCGGCATTCCCCGCGAGATCGATGAGGCCGCCATAATGGATGGCTGCGGGCCATGGCGCATCTACTGGAAAATCATGCTGCCCTTGTCGACGCCGGTGTTGGCCACCGCTGCCATCTTCTCGTTCATCTGGACCTATGACGATTTTCTTGGTCCCTTGATCTATCTGAATGACATCAAGACCTACACCGTGCCGCTGGCGTTGCGCGCCTTCGTCGACAGTTCCGGCGGCGAGTCACTCTATGGCGCCCTGTTCGCCATGTCCGCCTTGTCGCTCGTGCCTGTCTTCATCGTCTTTCTCGCCTTCCAGCGTCTCATTATCCGCGGCGTGGCGCTTGGCGCATTGAAGAGATAGTCCATGAGCTTCGACTTCGGCGTCATCGGTATCAACCACGGCCACATCTACGGGCAGGTGGAGGCCATGCTCGGCGCGGGCTGCCATTTGACAAGGTTCCATGCGATTGAGGACGATCTTGCCGCAAGCTTCTCCGCCAAGTTTCCGCAAGCCAAACGCGTCGGCGATCCGCGCCAGATCCTTGAGGATGCGCAGATCAGGCTTGTCGTTGGCGCCGGAATTCCCTGTGAGCGGACGCCGATGGCTGTCGCCGCCATGCTTGCGGGCAAGGATGTGATGCTCGACAAGCCCGGCTGCGTCAGCTTCTCGCAACTCGGTGAGCTGCGCCGTGTGCAGAAAGAAACCGGGCGCATTCTCTCGATCTGCTACTCCGAGCACTATCAGCAGCGGGCGACGGTGGCAGCGGTTGATCTTGTCCGGACGGGTGCGATTGGCCGTGTCATCAGCACCACCGGCCTTGGGCCGCACCGCATTGGCAATTTCGAACGCCCGGACTGGTTCTGGGATCCGGCGCGCAACGGTTCCATTCTCAACGACATCGCCTCGCACCAGTTCGAACAGTTTCTCAGCCTCACGGGTTCGAAGTCAGCCCGCATCCTGCACAGCGTTGAGGCCAATTTCGATCAGCCGCATCATCCGGCCTTCTTCGATTATGGTCACGCGGTTGTG
>JAIBJH010000232.1 GCA_020029455.1 Hyphomicrobiales bacterium | reverse complement strand
CGACGCCGCCAGCGCTGCGGCGCTCACGACCGCCAGGAAATTAACGATTCTGCCCATGCCATGCCTATAGGGCAAATCCCTTCAAAATTGAAGCCTCAGAACAAAAGGGATTTGCTCGTCACAGAGGCGAGATAGGGGTGAAATGTCGCAAGAACAAGGCGGGGCAGCGCCGCGCGAAGGAGGCCATTTTATCCAGCCGTTTCATAGACAAAACCGGCGGACTGGAGCTTGTCGAACAATGGTTTCAAATGCTTCTCATAATTTTTCCAGCGCCCCACCGAGGTTGAGTAAAAACTGCTGCGGACCTGCTGCGTGCTGAAAGTGCGGACGGTCGTCGTCCTTTCAAAGAATTTCATTGTGCCGTCTTCCCAAGGCAACCCGGCAAAATCCAAGATCCGCCGCACTTCGGCTTCTGGCGATTGCACCAGCTTTTCATAGTCGACCTCGATGATCTGCCGGGGAAAGACTTGCTTCCAGTATTTGACCAGTTCTTCCTTGTCGAGGAAGCGCTCAGCGTAAGTCACCTGGTCATAGGCATAATCGTGGAAAGCGCTCAAAGGGTTTTCATAGGATGAAATGAAACTGTCTGCCGGATGCCTGCGGCAAACTATGAAGCGCGCCCGCGGATGTATGAGATGAACATGCCCCATGGCCTCATAATTCATGGGTGTCTTTTCAACCGCCCGCGACCACGGCTTGTCGCTGATGGAGCGCAGGAATTGCAAATTGGTTTCCGCCCGTTGCCGCAGCTCGCCGCGGCCGGCAGAAGCGAGGATGGCTGCATGGGGGTCCGGCAAGGCCGACACATGATGCTGGAAAGCTCCGGCCAGACGCAAGAATCGCGTTGACTCCCCGAAACCAGCGGCTTCGGAATGGGCGCCCAGTACTTGTTCAAGTAATGTAGTGCCCGATCTCGGCATGCCGGCAATCAGAATGATATGCTCGTCGGTGGATGTCAGCGCCGCTGTATCATCATAGAGCTTCTTCGTGAAAATCCGGCGCTTGGCGGTGGCGCTCTGCGCCAGGGCGCTTGCCTTGTGATTGACGATGGGAAATTGCGATCTCGCTTCCTTGCACAGCGAAAAGGCCTTGTCGAAATTGTTCTCTGCAGCATGACATTTCGCCAGCGCAAGCAATGCATCATTCCGGTGGTAGGGGTTACGGGTGGTCTTTACAATCTCTGTCAGCCGTAAGGCGGCGGGGCCGTCTGGTGCCTGTTTCTTGAGAGAGAACGACTGAATGACCGCGCTGAGCCGGATTGTTTCGGGTTCAACAACACTATCAAAACACTTTAGCGCCAAATCACCTTGATTGATGATCTTGTGGGCCACCCCGAGATAGAGCGTCAACGCGGCCTTCTGGACAGGGTTTTCAATATTCGCAATTGCGGATTCATAATGTGGAATGGCCAGATCGGCGCGATCACAGAATATGTGGTAGTCGGCGAGTGCCCAATGGACTTTGTAGGAGTCAGGATCGGCTTTGAGCGCCTGATTCAGCAGCGGCAGGGAACGGTCGAACAGGCTTGCATCGAGCAGGGCGCGTCCAAAAAGGAAAGCACACTCTGCATTTGCCGGATCTTTGCGGTAGGCGCGGTCCAGGAATGGAATTGCATCGCCGGGTTTTTCTGCCCGCATCAGGGCTTCAGCGAGCTTCATCAGCACAAGCGCGGATGTATCCTGCTGCGGGGCGGCAAAGGGCACGAGCAAATCAATCGCGCCCTTGAAATCACCCTTTTGAATCAAACCGTCTGCCGCCGAAATGAGTTCACCAGCCGTGCGTACAGCGGATGCGGGCGGCATGTCAGTGAAAACAGCGGACGGGGCGCCACCCGCCAGCGCAGATTGTGGTTGCTTTACTCATAGTTGAAGCCGGCTTTTTCCAGATGCTCCCTGATGGGCCCAAGATGTTTCTCGTAGAGCTTCCAGCGGCCAATCGATGAATCGCTGACGGGTTTGCGGACCTGTGACGTGCTGAACGTCCGCACCGCCTTCTTGTTGGTGTGGAATTCCAGGCACTGCTCTTCCCATTCAAGCCCGATGAAGGCGATGATCTTGCGCGCGTTGGCCTCCGGCTCTCGCGCCAGATCCTCGTATTTCACGGTAAGGATGTTTTCGGGGAAAACCGATTTCCAGTAGTCCATAATGTTGACTTGCCAGAGATACTCCTTGGCATATTCCACCTGGTCATAGGCATAGCCATGGAACTTGTTGAACGCGTTCTGATAGGTCGAAATGAAGGTGTCGAGCGGATGGCGCTGGATATGGATGAACTTCGACTTCGGGCAGCAAAGCTTGATATAGCCAAGACTGACAAAACTGTGCGGCGTCTTGTCCACAATACGGGGCGCCGAACTGCCTGAAACAACGCGCATGATGCGCAGGATTTCTTCTCCTCGTATGCGCAACTCATCACGGTTTTCCGGTTGCACAAAATATGTCGCCGGATTTCTGCCATTGTGTCTTTTGAAAAACTCATGTTCCAGATTGTTCCAGCGGGCAACTTCACCTGCCCCAGCGGCCTGGCTGTGAGAGGCAATGATTTGCTCGGTCAGGGTTGTCCCCGATCGTGGCATGCCGCTGACCACGACCACCGCATCAGTTTGCGACGCATAGGGCGCGGTGACGTCAAAGAGCTTGGCAGTGAATGCAGATTTGGTCAGCGCAACAAGCTCATCGTGATTCCTGACGCGATAGTCTTGAGTCTTGGCAATGTCCCGTGAAGATTTCCAACATCCGAAAGCTCGGTCATGGTCCTTGACGTTGTCGTGCATTTTGCCGAGCGCCAATAAGGCCCTGGATTTTTCCATGGGTTTGATGTTCTTGTCGGACAGGCGCTTGTTTAAAAATGTTCCAATTCTTGACTGTGGACCTTCCTTGCTCAGCAGCGCCAGTTCTATTGCAGCATCAAAGGCTTTTTCACCTTTCGCCAGGAAGATCTGCTCAAATCTTTCCTTTGCAAGTTCCTGCTGATTGGAGTGAGCAAGATTTCGTGCAAGCTGAAACTGGATATACTCCCGCTGTGAGCGCGATTCTTCGAGTTTGACCGCAGCTGCATAGTGCTCGTTGGCTTTCTCGGGATGGAGAATATTGTCGTAGCACTGTGCCAGGGCAAGACGCGAGAGCGCTGATCTCCCCTCGATTGCCACGGACCTTTGCAAAAGGGGCAGGGCAAATTCATAGAGCCGGAATTCCGAATAAAGCCACCCGGCATAATAGGCATAGAGAAAGTTGCCCATATCGAGCGTTGCCGCCTTATCGACATGAAACAACCCCTCGTCGCGACGATCCGACTCCACAAGCGCCCGGCCAAGCGTGAAATGATTCAGGGCATTGTTGGGAGCGGCCGCCACGCCTTGCCGCGCGATCGCAATGGCTTGGTCGTGCCGCCCGGCGAGTGATAATCGGCGGACTGTATCTTCCAGCTGGTCTTGCATGAGTCTCAAGTAATCATCTGGACAAGCTATCGCAATCAAAAAAACGGCCCGCTTTTGGCGGGCCGTTCTGTATGTGGATAGTCAGCTTCGACTAGAAGCGGAAGACCGTCACGAGGTCAACCTGCCAATTCGTCTGCTTGGCACGGTAATCGTCCGACGTCACGCCATCGAAACCACCGAAGTCGTCGGAAGCATCGCCAGACCACTTGCTCTGGAACCATTCACCTTCGAGACCGATGGTGAGCTGCGCGACCGGATCATAGTAGATACCAGCCAGAACAGCATGGGTCTTGACGTCTGCATCGCCTGTGAAGACAAAACCACAAGCCCCGCTGACGCAGCGGCCGATATAGCCTTCGCCGTCACGATAGCCATAAGCGATTTCAGCATGCACCGAGTCGCTCAGGTTAGCCGAAGCGAGGATGCTGGCCTTCCAGTAGTCATAGCCCAGGTGATCCTGGCCCGCGCCGCCTGCCAGAGACAGGCTGATCGGGTCAAGCGAGAAGCCAAGGCCAATGCCCAATTGCCAGGCGCTGGACGGACCAGGTGCAGTGGTGTCAGAGTTGGCATATGTGCCGCCGAGTGACGTGGCTTCGACAGCCAGCGCCACAGCGCTGTCACGGCCTTTGCCCCAGAAACCGCCCGAGATTTCGCCCGAGAACATGTCGCCGGCATACTTGATCTCACCGGCAACGCCGAGCGAGTCATCAAGCGAGTTGGTCGCATCAACGTTAGAGAGCGTCTGGTCATGATCTTCCAGCGCGATGGCGAAGGAGATCGGGCCAGAGGCATAGGACAGACGCATCTGCGTGGTATCACCCGGGTTCAAGCCGAGCGTCAGCTCAGGCGTCATCTTCCACCAGCCCCAGGCTTCGTTCATGATGACACCGGCATCGCCGAGGCCTTCGAAGTTGCCGCGCAGCTGGATCACCGCACCGACTTCACCGACAGCCGTATCCGTTGTGCCAACAACCTTCAGCTGGCCGCGAGCGAAGATGTCCGTGTCCTTTGAGGTTGAACTGGTCTCATAAGAGCTCAGGGCTGCGGTATTGGTCACAGATTCACGGAACTTCTCGGAGCTATGCACCAGAGCGGCGCGGGCATAGCCCGCCCACTGGATGGTGGTGGAAGCCGGAACGTCAGCCGTCGGCAGGATGCCGATGGTAGTCGCCGTCGGGCCGAAAGCCGGATCAACATCCAGCGACGGAACGACGATGGCCGGAGCTTCCGACACCGAGAGCAGCTGATAGCCAGCCGGAACCGCA
>JAIBJH010000231.1 GCA_020029455.1 Hyphomicrobiales bacterium | reverse complement strand
TGGGGCTTCCTGCGCTGATCGCGGTGAAATTGTTGCAATTAACGTTCTATGCAAGAGAGCAAACGAAAATTCCGATGTACTGTGCGATTGCGTCGGCGGCGATCAATCTGGTGGCAAGCCTGTTGCTGCAGAGAACCTACTCCTACATCGGCATTGCCGCGGCAATCAGCTTGGCCGCATGGGCAAATGTAATGTCATAAAGGCGATCGCCTGCGCTCTGGTAATGTCGCTCGCCATATGGTTTTTCGAGGAACGTGTTGTAGCGCAATGGTTGGTATCGGGAGCCGGTGTTCTGCTTCAAATCGCAGGCTTGACCATTCTTGCGGGAATGGGCCTCGCAATATACTTCATGCTTATGTCGCTCTCAGGAGCGGTGAACTGGAATGAGTTGCGCGCCAGCGCTAAGCTGGAGACTTGATCCCCGGGGGGCGCAACTTGGGCCGAAGAAACTGTCGCCGCTGTGGCAGAAAATCGTTGGCAATCCCCGGCTTTAAAATGGGGCGATAAACCGCCAGTGCGAGCAGCGGAAAATAGAGGTCGGCGCAGCCTCTCACGGTGAGATGCGGATCAAATAGCATCAGAACTGCAATCATGGCCGTTCCCGCCAGCGCGCAGATTCGTAATGCACGCATGTCAGGCGCCGCAAGGCGGATACCCGGCAGCAGGTCGCAAGCAATTGCCCAGAGGAGATAGAGAAAAGCCAAGAACAACGGAAGGCCGCCGGTCCAAAACAGCCATGTATAGCCGCTTTCGATGTAAACCCAGTCTCGCCACGCTTCTGGTGCTGGCACGCGCGCAGCCGGCCGAACGCCCAATAGCCAGTTCCAGCCACTTGACAATTCGGGCCAGAAAAACTGCTCTAGATTGTCAATCCGTCCCAACCAGCTTCGCGGCAGAGAGCGGTAACCTGAGAATCCATCAAGACGCGCCGCAATCGTTGGCCAAAGCACAGCCATGCCCAACATTGCCACGGGAAGGGCAACGGCAAACAGCTGTCTGAAACGGCCAACGAGCAATCCGGTCACAATAAAAGCCACACCGCAAGCAATCACACCGGAGAAACTTCCGGAAGCGAGTGCCGCCAGGAGAAACAGCACAGCCCCGGCAATGTAGATTGCCCGCTGCCGCAGACTGAGGGTTGGGCGCAAGATGGATACGGCGATTGCCAGGCTCATCGCCAATGCCATGGAATCCGCCAACCCAAACGAAGATGCGATGGTGGAGGAAGCACGCAGGGCATTTGGCCCGGAAGACCCTTCGAACGGCTTGTCATAGAAGGTCGCCAAGAACCAAGGAACACCAAGCAGTTCCTTTGCCTGCAACAGGGCAACAATCGCGACAATAGCTGAGGATGCCAGAACTGCGACTATACTCAGCTTGATGGTGTCCAAGGATTGAACGGAGAGTCTGAAATAGAAGTAGAGAAGCGCATATTTCAGAAATACGAAGGAATAGAGAAAGTCGTCCGATGAAAGTGCGGTGCCACGCCCAAATCCAATAAGGAGTGGCAGCAGCGTGCCGCAAACAACAAGGCCAAGAACAGCCCCGTCAGTCATGTTGGGTAGTGGGAGCTTCAATCCATCGTCGGCCAGCTTTTGCAGGGAGACAAGCAAGAGCAGCCCGATCAAAGCCAGCAAGAGGAACTCGTTTGGTCTGAATATCAAAAAACCTGAACCGCGCGCGATGCCCACAATGAGCGGGCAAAGAAGAAGCCATAGAACCGGCCCCCTCTGCAACCAGCGCGGCATCGTCAATCCTTTCGGCGCGATACTGGCGATCGCAAGAATATGGCGTTCGCCATGCTCAGGAATAGGCCAATTGCCGCGCCAAGAGCCGCAAACTGTAGCGGTTGAGGAAAGACAGGCTCACTTAACACCGCTGGCTGGGCCACAATCTGGTGGGCCGCGCTTTCTTCTAGTTCAACGGGCAGTGTCGCGGTCTGCCAAGCCGATACAACCCTCTTCAATGCTTCAAGCGCAAAGCCCGGATCATGATCGGAATATTCGATGCGCATGATGTCACCGCCCTTTGGAAAGTCGACGGACAGGTTGCGCTCCATGTCATCCGGCTCAACCTGCATATCGCGGGCTATGGGCGCCAGAAAGCTTCGATTCTTGATGATCACTGCTTGGCTGGAATGGTAGCGCACTACGGCATCGCCTGGCTGCTGCAAATGAATCATGATGTCCACTCGAGCGGCAAACTTCGGAGTCAGCATGAACGCCACGCCCACACCGGCAAGCCCACAAAGAATGACTGGAAACACCTGCCGGATCGCCAGGCCGAAGAGGGCACCAAACGTCAAAGTATTCCCCGGCATCCCATCAGCTGGCGCCAAAAACCCCACGGTGGCGCTGCCGGGAAGAGAAAGATCAGACGGAGCATGTTGCAACTTGCCGTCAGAGTGTGTGGGATCAATCTTTGGCACTGGACGAGGCGGATCCGGGATCTGCCGGAGCTCTTTGATATCTGTGAGTTGTTCTTCCATCTTGTTCACCTAGGCTTTGCAGAGGTATCTGCTGGAGATTCCCCTGAAACCCAATGCATTGCGGGTATCGACAACCAGCCGCGAGTGGCGTCCGATCAGGTGGTAGTCAATTGCATCGTGGTCCGTAGCAACTACCACTGCGTCATAGGCCGATATGCTGTCCGCGTTCAGATCGATACTTCTCATGTTTGCTAATTGCGGATGATTGCGCGTCAGTTTCATCACCGGAACATGAGGATCATGATATGCCAGATCAGCCACATTTCCCTGAAGCAGCTCCAGAATCTTCAACGCGGGGCTCTCGCGTGTGTCATTGACATTCTTCTTGTAGGCAACGCCGACAACGAGAACGGCAGCGTTGCTCATCGCCAGGCCAAGGCGTTTGTCCAATTCCGAGGCTAGCCTTTGCACCACGTGAGAAGGCATGCTCGCGTTTATTTCTCCGGCAAGCTCTATGAAGCGGGTCGGAAGTGAATACTCCCTGGACTTCCACGTGAGATAGAACGGATCAACCGGAATGCAGTGGCCGCCGAGGCCAGGCCCCGGATAAAATGGCATGTAACCGAATGGCTTTGTCTTCGCAGCTTCAATCACCTGCCAGATGTCGATGCCCATTGCCTCGTAGATCACCTTCAGTTCATTGACGAGGCCAATGTTCACTGCTCGGAAGATGTTCTCGGTAAGCTTCACGACTTCGGCGGTGCGCACATTCTGGACGGGAACGATCTTCTGAACCAAGCTCGCGTAGAAGGCGCTGGCTGCTTGCAGTGCATGCTCACCGTCACCGGATACAATTTTGGGAATTGTCACGGTGCTAAAGTTCCTGTTGCCAGGATCTTCACGTTCAGGGGAATACGCCAAGAAGAAGTCCGATCCGCAGCTCAGCCCTGTTTTCTCCAGGATCGGGCGCACCACATCCTCGGTCGTTCCGGGATAGGAAGTGGACTCAAGAATGATCAATTGCCCCGGCCGCAGCGTACGCGCGATAGCCGCTGCGGTGGACTTTACAAAACTGAGGTCGGGCTCCCTTTGCCGCGTCAGGGGAGTGGGCACGCAAATGCATATGACGTCGCACTCGCCAAGCCTGCGCATGTGGTGCGTAGCCTCCAACTTGCCATTGCGCAAAGCCTGTTGGATGGCGGCTGGCTTGACTGCGTCGATATAGGAATGTCCGCTCAGAACCTTCCGAGTCTTGCTCTGGTCAATGTCGAAGCCGACAACTTTGAATCCGGAACTTGCAGCCGCCACAAGCAGCGGCAGGCCGACATAGCCCAACCCCACGACGCCGACGACCGCCTTTCTCTCGGTGATCATTGACCGAAGGCCGACAAGCGGTGACGCCAGATCTCCCTCGTTAACGATTGTCATTCAAACCACTCTCGCCAGAGGGGAAGGTGATCAAAATGAAACACCAGTATCCCTTGGATTACCTGTTGCAAATTCCTCGCCTCTGCCCATCTTCATCATGCGAATTAACCATTGTCGCTGTGCCTGCTATTGCGTGGAGGCATTCGCAACATTGTCACCGCCCCAGCCCTCGGCAGCCGGATTCAACAAGCTTGACTGCTTTAAGGCTGCTTGCGCGGCCAGAAAGCGCCGCACCAATGGCCGCACCGCCGGCCAGCCGTTGTGCGGGCGGTCAAAGTGCTTCTGAGCGCGGCCGTTTATGAAGCTTGTCCAGGCGGTGAAGTCGGTCCCGCCACCGGAAAGGACAAAGGCTATCCGTGCGGCCTGCACCGGATCATCAACAATGGGATCGGGGTAGTAGGAGTGCCAGTAGGAGGCAATCTGCCATAGACCCCGATCAGAATGCATCTGGCGGCCCTTGAGCCAAACCCTTGGAGGACCTTTGACCGTGATCAACTGGTCTGCCGGCCTGTATCCCTTTTCAGGATGCCAGTTTCTGGCATGGGTATAGAGCTCGGATTCAGCAACGGCGACGGAAGTCACCGCAGTAAGCTTTCCCTCATCGTTAAAGCCGGCTTCAAAGGCAATTTGCATGACCTGCACAATCCTGAGCTGACGGCCAGCAAGGATGGACGGTGGATCTGGCATGGTTGCTGAAGCAAGGTTCGAGGACATCAGCAGTGCGAGCACAAACAAAAATGCCTGGGCAATCGACAAAACACTATTCCGCCGATCGCCATCAAATTCAGACTTCAACGATC
>JAIBJH010000230.1 GCA_020029455.1 Hyphomicrobiales bacterium | reverse complement strand
CGCGCATGGTGGCGTCGATCAGCTGTTGCCGCCGTTGCTCGCGGCTGATCTTGCGTTGCAGTGGCAGGACGGAAACGGTTGCTTGCGCCATCAAATGTGCCTCTTCACCAACCTGATACAACTTTCATACTGAATTTCAAAGGAAATTTTCAACTGATTGACAAGTCAGTCAGAATTCTGGCAGGTTGGACCGATGAAAAACCTCCCCGCCCGCAATCTTTCCAAGTCCAACGCCCAGTTCCAGCGCGCCGTGAAGCGCCTGCCGCTCGGCGTCTCCTCTACCTTCCGCTACTGGGGCGATACCCGCACGCTCTATGTCCATCATGGCAAGGGTGGGCGCATCTGGGACATCGACGGCAATCAATATGTTGACTACCGGCTTGCCTATGGCCCGGCGATCCTCGGCTATGCCGATGACCGCGTGGATGCCGCTGCAAAGCGCGGCATGGAAGTGGGTGGTGTCTTTGCTCTTTCCACCGAACGCGAACTTACGGTTGCCGACCGTATCTCCAAGATGGTGCCGGCGGCGGAACTCGTGCGCTTTTCCAACTCCGGCACGGAAGCGGTGATGGCCTCGCTCCGCCTCGCTCGCGCCTATACGGGACGTGAAAGTTATCTTCTCGTCGAGGGCGCCTATCACGGCCTCTTCGATGCGGCGCAGTGGATGGTCAACATGGATTCCTGGGACCCACGTTCCAACCAGGATCCCGAAATTGTCTCCTATGGCAAGGGCATTCCGCCGACGGTGAAGCAGCTTGTGCATCTGACGCCGATGAACGACTTCCAACGGCTCGAAGATACGTTCCGCAAGCACGGCCATGAGTTTGCTGCCATGCTGATCGAGCCGATCCAGGGCAATTGCTGCGGCATTTCGGCAAAACGCGAATATGTGCAGCTCGCCCGTCAGCTCTGCGACAAATATGGCGTGCTTCTCATCATCGATGAGGTGAAGACGGGCTTCCGCGTCGGCAAGGGCGGCATCCAGGGTATCCTTGGCGTCAAGCCCGACATCACCACCTTCGCCAAGGCCGTAGCCAATGGTTATCCGATTTCCGTCGTGGCGGGCCGCGAAGATGTGATGCGCACCTTCCGCTATGGCGGCGCTTCCCACGGCGGCACCTATACGGCGCATTCGGTGAGCCTTGCTGCGGCAGAAGAATGTCTGCGCATTCTTGATGAAACCCCTGCCCTTGCAACACTTGCGGGTTATGGCGAGAAACTGAAGTCGGGCATCAGCAAGATCCTCGATGAGCGCGGCATCGTGCATAGCTATGCCGGGCATTCATCGATGTTCGGCCTGTTCTTTGCCGAGCGCGCGCCCGACAATTACCGTGACTGGAAGAAGTCCGACTATTCCTTCTACGACAAGATGGCCTATTTCCTCCACGACCTTGGCATCATCTGCGAGCCGGACAGCCGCGAGCCCTGGTTCATGTGCGAGGCCCATGCACAGGACGCTGCATGCTTTGGCGACACGCTGAAGGCGGTTGAGCGCGCCGTTGATCTCACGCTTGAACATTTCGAGGAGCAGGAAAAGAAGAGCGCATGATCTATGATGCCGTGATTGTTGGCGCAGGCCATAACGGGCTGGTGACAGCCTGTTATCTGGCACGCGCCGGCCTTTCGGTGTGCGTTGTCGAAAAGAACGAGTGGATCGGCGGGGCTGCCGTTTCGCGCGAACTCTACAAGGGCTTCACATATTCCAACTGCTCCTATGTCTGCAGCCTGTTCCGGCCGGAGATCATGCGCGATCTCGAACTGCCGAAGCATGGCTTGCAGGTGCTTCCCTATGAGGGAGGCGCAGTGTTCACGCGCTCTGGCGGCTATCTCGGGATGTTCCGGGATCATGATGCAAACAGCCGGGAGTTTGCCCGCCATTCCCCGCGCGATGCCGAAGCCTATGACCGCTATTCGCGCGATGTGATGCGGCATTGCCGTTTCATCCGGCCCTTGCTGCTGCGCTCACCGCCCGATCCAGCGCGGCTTCGCCCCCGCGACATCGGCGAGCTCATGTGGCTCGGCAAGCATTTCGGCGGGCTCAGTGAATCCAGCATGTACGACATGATCCGCTTCTGGACCATGTCGATCAGCGATTTCCTTGATGAATATTTCGAGAGCGATGTGATCAAGGCCTATCTCGCCGTCTCAGCCATCATCGGCACGGCACTTGGTCCCATGTCACCAGGCTCGGCCTATGTGCTGCTGCACCACTATATGGGCGATGTCGACGGCAATGTGGGCGCCTGGGGCTTTGCCCGCGGCGGCATGGGTGCGATCACCAAGGCGCTGGCCTCATCGCTGCAAGCTGCCGGCGGCGTGATCAAGGCAGGACAGGGTGTTGAACGCTTTCTGATACTGAACGGCCGCGTGACCGGGGTTGCGCTGGAAAATGGCCATGAAGTCCATGGCCGGCGCTTCATATCCAACATGGATGTGAAGCGCACTTTCCTCAAACATGTAGATGAGAAGGACCTGCCGGATGACTTCGTCCGGCAGGTGAGGCGTTTCAAGATCAGGGGTTCGTCGGGCAAGCTCAACATCGCACTCGACGGACTTCCCAATTTCAAGGCGCTGCCTAAAGGCGCGCCCAACATCAGGGGCGATCTTCACTTCAGCGATTCCATCGCGCGGCTGGAGCGGGCCTATGACGACTGGAAGGCGGGGCGCTTCAGTCGCGATCCTTTCCAGGACACGATGATCCCGACCTTGATCGATCCCACCATGGCGCCGCCGGGCAAGCACTTCATGTCCTGCTTCGTGCAGTATGCACCGCCGAAGATCGGAGGCCGCGATTGGACCGACAAGGACCGGGACGCTTTCGGCAAGGCCTGCATCGAGCAGATTGAGACTTACGCACCCGGTTTCAAGAAGTTGGTGTTGCACGCGGAGGTGCGGACACCGCGCGAGCTTGAAGCTGAAGTGGGCCTCACCGAAGGAAACATCTTCCAGGGCGAGCTCACCTTTGACCAGTTGCTCTTCAACCGGCCGGTGCCCGGCTATGCGCAGTATAAAACACCCATCAAGGATCTGTGGATCTGCGGGTCATCGACACATCCCGGTGGCGGTGTCATGGGCGCGCCGGGGCGCAATGCAGCGGCGGAAATTTTCCGGGAGATGGGACGCGTGCCCGACAACATGAGGGACGCCTATGCCGTCCTGTGATGCGATCGTGATAGGCGGCGGCACCAATGGATTGGTCTCAGCTTTCCGGCTGCAGAAATCCGGGCGCAAGGTGATGTTGCTTGAGAGTCATTCGGAAGTTGGCGGTGCTGCTACGGCGCGCGGGGCAAATATTTCTCTTCCCCTCGCGCATTTGGTGAACAAACTTGACCAACGCGTTGAAGCAAAGATGAATTTGTCAGCCCACGGATTACGATGGCTAAATGCGAATGTGCCGACGACGGTCTTGTCTCACACTGGAAATCATCTCACTCTTTCAGGCGCTGCTGGTGAAGTTCTCGGTGGCGATGCGTCTGCGGATGAACAAGCCGCATGGAACAAGTTGCGCGCGAGGCTGATGCACTTTGCCCAACTGCTTGCACCCTTCAAGGAGATGCCCCCGCCGCGGCTTGCAAGGCACGGCAACAACAACTGGCTGAAGCTGGCACAGACCGGATTGAAGCTTCGCACGATGGGCAAGCGGGAGATGCGTGAGTTCATGCGGCTTTTGCTCATCAATGTCTATGATGTGCTTGAGGATGAACTTTCAAATCCTTTGCTGAAGGGCGTTCTCGCCTTCGATGCAACACTGGGATCGTGGCTGGGTCCGCGTTCACCCAATTCGCTGATCCTTCTTCTTGACCGACTGGCCGGGCAGGTTGGCGGACAGCAAGGTGCACTGGCATTGCCTGCCGGCGGTGCGGCGAGCGTTGCCCTTGCGATGGCCGCTTCAACGCGCGCTGCTGGAGTCGAGATCAGGACGGGCGCATCTGTTTCTCGCGTCCTTGTTGAGAATGACAGAGCGGCGGGTGTGGTTCTCGCCGGAGGAGAAGAGATCAGGGCGCCCATCGTTGTATCGGCCATCAGCCCGAAGACGACCTTCCTCTCGCTGGTTGGTCATCAGTTTCTGGATACGGGATTTGCAAATCGCATCCGCCACCAGAAATCCCGCGGCGCTGCGGCAAAGCTTCATCTCAAGCTCAAGGCGGAGCCCAGCTTCAAGGGCGCTGAGCTGAAATCGCGGCTTGTGATCGCGCCATCCTCTGAGGCGGTGGAACTGGCATATAATCCGGTGAAGTATGGCGAAGTGCCGGAAGCGCCTGTCATGGAGATTGTTATACCGTCGGCCTTCGAGGACGGCCCGCACTCGCTTTCCGCCATTGTGCAATATGCGCCCCATGATCCGGTGATGGGCAAAGACAGGGCGCGCAAGGCCATGCTGGCCAACACACTGGTGCAATTGGAGCGGCACACCTCCGGCATTGGCAAACTGATCTCCCATGCCGAATTGCTCATGCCTTACGATATCGAAGAACGTTA
>JAIBJH010000229.1 GCA_020029455.1 Hyphomicrobiales bacterium | reverse complement strand
CCCGCCTACGGCGTACTCCCCCAGCAGAGCTGGGGGAGAGTTTTCTTTTAATGCCCCACCAACACCGCCAGAATTAGCAACGGCACGACCGGTCTGCGGTCTTCCCGCCGGCATCCTGAATGGAAGGACACGGCACGTCTGCATAACTGCAAAAGACACAACAATCGCCCGCTTTGGGCTTCAGCACCGCCTTGCATCCCTTGCATTCGTAAAAGAACTGGCAGGCGTCTGTTGGCATGGTTTCAACAGCCACGTGACCGCACTTCGGACATGTAATCGTGGATGTGAGCTGTATCACTGGATGGTCACAACAGTTGCAGGGTATCCGGCATTGGCCGACGCTTCGGCAATGGCTTCCGGCATGACAACAGTGTCTTCATAAGTTGCCTTTGCGGTTCTGTTCTCCAAGTTCGCCACCACGAGTTTGACGCCGTTTACGCCCTCCATCGCAGTTCTGATGGTGATGGGGCAAAGAGCACATGTCATGCCCGGGACTGAAAACGTCACGGTTTTTTCCGCACTCAATGCCGGTCCTGCGAACACAAACAGCAAAGAAAGAACCGCGAGACTTTTCATGACACAGTCCTCAAATTAGATAGGGTACCAGGAAATTTACCAGCGCTGTCGAAAGCGCTATGGCCGCGGCAATCCAGAGAACAGCTTTGGTCGTCCGGGTCACTGCAGGTACTTCGCAAAGCGTGCCAGGGGCGCAAACATTCTGTTTGCGATACGCTCTCCACAGTCCGGTCCCGATGGCGGCTGCAGAAATCGCAAGGAACAGTGGCTGATAGGGCGAAAGGCCTGTCAGGCCGCTCATCCAGGAACCGCCCACGCCGATGCTGACCAAGGCCAGCGGTAAGATGCAGCATGAGGATGCAAGGATGCTTGCGATCAGTCCGCCGCCGGCGAGCGAGCGC
The DNA here is from genome assembly GCA_020029455.1 of Hyphomicrobiales bacterium. Classification (GTDB taxonomy): domain Bacteria; phylum Pseudomonadota; class Alphaproteobacteria; order Rhizobiales; family Aestuariivirgaceae; genus Aestuariivirga. Next base: position 3,563 of record JAIBJH010000229.1, on the reverse strand, counting down.
ATCAGTGCCCGTTCACTTTCCGGCTTGGCGGAGGAAATCGCGGATTCAGGTTGCGCTGACATAGGCCCATGATACATCCTGTAGTAACTACAGGATCAAGAGGAAACGCCACGATGGCGATCACAACAGCGCGAGCCGTGCCTTGGACAATTGGCGAGCTGTCACGAAAAAGTGGCGTCAACATTGAAACCATTCGCTATTTTGAGCGCATCGGCCTTCTCCTGAAGGCCGCACGTGCGCCAAACGGGCGCCGCCAGTACGGCGGGGAGCACTTCCGCCGCCTGCATTTCATCAGGCGCGCCCGTGCGATGGGGTTCTCGCAAGCCGAGGTCAAGGCGCTGATAGATCTCTCAGAAGGAAAACCCAGCGCCTGTGATGCGGCAAAACTGATTGCCGATGAGGCGCTGGCGGTGGTCAGGCAAAAGATTGAGGAACTTTCCCGCATGGAGCGGGTTCTGGCATCCGCCTCCAGGCAATGCGCACTAGGCACTTCGCCCAACTGCCCATTGATTGAAAGTCTGTTCCCCGCAGATGATCGCCAACAAGGGGCAGATGAATGAGGCCGGAGCAGTTGCCTGCTCTCCCCCAACTCGTTGGGGGAGTGGCCCCGAATTTGATCGGGAGCCGAGGCGGTGCATCAGCAATTGCTGAAACACCCCCTCCCCGTGAAGACCGGGATCGGGGAATGACCCTGATGTGTGTACATTTGTGTTGACATACATCTTCAGATATCCTAGCCTGCGAGAGCATGCAAGGTACTGCCGCCGGATTTGACTGGGATGACGGCAATGCCGCGAAGTGCCAGAGGCACGGTGTTTCAATTGCCGTGATTGAAGACTTGTTTCGTGATGGTGAGCTCTTTGTTGAGCCGGACGTGCTGAACTCCGCGGCAGAAGAGCGTTTTCGCGCTGTCGGCAAGACAAAGCAGAACCGCGGCGTGTTTATGGTTTTCACCTTTCGTGTTCGTGACGGCGAAAAACTCATCCGGCCAATCAGCGCGCGCTACATGCACAAGAAGGAATTTGACGCCTATGAAAAAGAAATTTCCCAAATTCAAGTCAGACGCCGAAGCTGAGGCATTCGTCAGTTCGGCGGACTTAAGCGAATATGATTTCTCGAAGTTCAAGCCCGTTCGCTTTGAATTCCAGGCAAAGACCGAGCGGGTGAACATGCGGCTTCCCGCCGAATTGCTGAATGCCGTTCGCAAGAAGGCCAAGGCTGCCGGCATGCCATATCAGCGCTTTATCCGTGCAACATTGGAGCACGCTGTTTCAGCCAAGAAATAGAAGTTGGCTGTTCTCCCCCAACTCGTTGGGGAGTGGCCCGGAGGGCCGAGGGGTAGTTCAGCAAGTGCTGGCATACCCCCTCCCGCCTATGGCGTACTCCCCCAGCAGAGCTGGGGGAGAGTTTTCGTTTAGTGCCCCGCCAAAACCGCGAGCAGCAGAAGTGCCACGATGTTGGTGATCTTGATCATGGGGTTGACGGCTGGGCCAGCGGTGTCCTTGTAGGGATCACCGACGGTATCGCCAGTCACGCTCGCCTTGTGGGCGTCCGAGCCCTTCAAGTGCTTCACGCCCTTTGAATCCACGAAGCCATCCTCGAATGACTTCTTGGCGTTGTCCCAAGCGCCGCCGCCTGCCGTCATGGAGATGGCGACGAAGAGGCCTGTCACGATCACACCCATGAGCATGGCGCCAACTGCAGCGAAGGCTTGCGCCTGGCCGGCGATGGCGTTGATCACGAAATAGACCACGATGGGCGAGAGCACCGGCAGCAGTGACGGCACGATCATTTCCTTGATGGCGGCACGGGTGAGCAAGTCCACGGCTCTTGCATAGTCGGGCTTCGATGTGCCCTTCATGATGCCGGGGTTTTCCTTGAACTGGCGGCGCACCTCAACCACGACCGATTGCGCGGCGCGGCCAACAGCTGTCATCGACATGCCGCCGAAGAGGTATGGCAGCAGACCACCGAACAAGAGACCCACAACCACGTAAGGGCTCGAGAGGTCGAAGGACACAGGAACGCTCGGGAAGAAGGTTTTCAGATCCTGCGTATAGGCCGCAAAGAGCACCAGCGCGCCGAGGCCCGCCGAGCCAATGGCATAGCCCTTGGTCACGGCCTTGGTGGTGTTGCCCACTGCATCGAGCGCGTCGGTGTTGTGGCGCACTTCCTTCGGCAGGCCTGCCATTTCGGCAATGCCGCCGGCGTTGTCCGTCACGGGACCGAAGGCATCGAGCGCCACGATCATGCCGGCGAGTGCCAGCATGGTTGTCACCGCAACCGCGATGCCAAAGAGGCCAGCGAGGTTGAAGGTGACGAGAATGCCGACGATGATGATCAGCGCCGGAACGGCGGTGGCTTCCATCGAGACGGCAAGGCCCTGGATGACGTTGGTGCCGTGGCCGGTGATGGAGGCTTCGGCAATGGAGTTCACGGGGCGTTTGCCCGTGCCTGTGTAGTACTCCGTGATCCAGATGATGGCCGCGGTGATGAGAAGGCCAACGACGCCGCAGAAGAACAACGCCATCGGCGTGAAGCCGCCGAGGTCCACCGACATGCCGCCGAAGACCAAGGAGATCACCGGATAGATGGCGACGAGCGACAGCGCGCCCGTTACAAACACGCCCTTGTAGAGCGCGCCCATGATGTTGTTGGAGGCGCCGAGCTTGACGAAATAGGTGCCGATGATGGAGGTCACCACACAGGCGCCGCCAATGGCCAGCGGCAACACCATGCCAGCGAGCTTGTAAGCTTCCGGCAATGCGATGGCCGCGAGCACCATGGTGGCAACGGTCGTCACCACATAGGTTTCGAACAGGTCGGCGGCCATGCCGGCGCAATCACCAACATTGTCGCCCACGTTGTCAGCGATCGTGGCAGGGTTCCGCGGATCATCTTCGGGGATGCCTGCTTCGACCTTGCCCACCATGTCGCCGCCGACGTCCGCACCCTTGGTGAAGATGCCGCCGCCGAGACGGGCGAAGATGGAGATCAGCGAAGCGCCGAAGGAAAGCGAGATGAGCGCGTCGATCACCGTGCGGCTGGTTGGGACAAAACCCATGGAGCCAGTGAGGAAACCGAAATAGAGCACAACGCCAAGAAGACCGAGGCCTGCGACGAGAAGGCCCGTCACCGCGCCAGACTTGAAGGCAAGGTCAAGGCCGCCCGCAAGCGACTTGGTGGCGGCCTGGGCCACGCGCACATTGGCGCGCACCGAGACGTTCATGCCGATGAAGCCCGCGAGACCTGAGAGGATGGCGCCGATGGCAAAGCCGATGGCGGCATAGGTGCCGAGCAGGAACCAGGCGATGACAAAGATCACCGCGCCGACAATGGCGATGGTGGTGTATTGGCGCTTGAGATAGGCCTGCGCGCCCTCGCGGACGGCGGCGGAAATTTCCTGCATGCGCGCGGAGCCGGCGTCGGCCGCCATCAAACCACGTGTGGTGATGATGCCGTAGACGATCGACAATGCGCCTGCCAGGACGATCAGCCAGAGTGCTGTGTTCATGGTAGGGAATCCTTAGATGTTGAGTTGCCCCCTGCCCGACCGTTGGCCG
>JAIBJH010000045.1 GCA_020029455.1 Hyphomicrobiales bacterium | reverse complement strand
TCTCCACCTTACCTTCAGAGCGCGCGGCATGAGTTGAATGTCGCGCGCTCACCTTTCTCCGCCGGGACTTGCCCGGTGAACAAGGGCGGAGCTTTGCCCAATTTTATCCCCCAGCGAGTTGGGGGAGATAACATCAACCAAGGAAACCAACATGCCGAAAGAACCACCGAAACCCTATCGCACGATGACACCGTGGACGGGCTACACGCCCCACGAAAAGAAGCGGGAGAAGCCGTTCGCCCGCTGCCCTTCGGGCAAATGCCGCCGGGCGAAGATGTGTCTCAGCGCCATTGATGGCCTCTATTGCCGCCGCACCCATCTCTCGCCAAAGGAAGCGCGCGCCATGGCGAACAGGGCGAAACCCGGCGCCGCGCCAAGGCCGCTCCTGCACTATTCGCTGCCGCGCAACGCCAGTTTCGAACAGGCGGAAGCCTATCGCATGATGACCGACATATTGGTTGCCCAGGTCGAGGCCGCACAGGATCGCATGACGGCGAAGTGGAAGAGGGGCGATTTCGATCATCTCTACGGCCCCTATGATCCCAAGGGCGTGCTCATGCAGCCCCCGAAGAGGGAGTATGTGGAGTGAATCTCCTCTCCCCTCGGGGAGAAGTGCCCGCCCCGGACTTGATCCGGGGTGGTGCGTAGCCGGGCGGAGAGGGTCAGCCGCGATTCATGACCCTTGCCACAGCGCCCTGCCTCGTCTATGCCGCCACCCGGAATTGCGGCCCCGTGAATTACCGGCCCGCACCCCTTCCGGAGAATGGGCGACTAGCTCAGGTGGTAGAGCAGCTGACTCTTAATCAGCGGGTCGTAGGTTCGAGTCCTACGTCGCCCACCATTCTCCGCACTTTTCCAGAGAATATTTGACCAACTGGACAGACATTTTTTGCGGTGCAATAGTTTCCCGCTTGGGCCGAAGCGAAATGCCGGGCCCCGCAGGGAGATTGCACATGCCGCACAACATTTTTCCGCTCAACCGCCGCAACATTTTGAAGCTTGGCGCTGCCAGCGCCGCGCTGCCTTTCATGGCCAGAGCCGCCCACGCCGCTGCCATCAAAACCGCCGCCATCTACACCGTGCCGGTGGAGCAGCAGTGGGTAAGCCGCATCCACAAGGCCGCCACCACCGCGAAAGAGCGCGGCGACATTGAATATGTGTTTTCGGAAAAAGTCGCCAACACCGACTATGAGCGCGTCATGCGCGAATATTGCGAGGCGGGCCACCAGTTGATCGTGGGCGAAGCCTTCGCCGTGGAAGATGCGGCGCGCGCCGTCGCCAAGGATTATCCCGACCGCGCCTTTTTGATCGGCTCGTCATTCCCGCCCGATGCCGCGGCGAACCCCAACTTCGCTGTCTTCGACAATTATATCCAGGATGCTTCCTATCTCACGGGCCTCATTGCCGGCGCCATGAGCAAGGGCAACATCGGCATGGTGGGCGGCTATCCCATCCCCGAGGTGAACCGCCTGATGAACGCCTTCATGGCGGGCGTGCGCGTCACCCGCCAGGATGCAAAGTTCCAGGTGGCCTTCATCGGCTCCTGGTTCGATCCGCCCAAGGCCAAGGAAACCGCGCTGGCCCAGATCGATGCCGGTGCCGACCTTCTTTACGCCGAGCGCTTCGGTGTGTCGGATGCCGCCAAGGAGCGCAAGGTTCTCGCCGTCGGCAATGTCATCGATACACAAGGAGATTACCCGGAAACGGTCGTGGCCTCTGCGCTGTGGCATTTCGAGCCCACGCTTGATGCGGCGATCGCCGCTGTCCAGGCGGGTTCCTTCAAGGCCGATGACTATGGCCAGTATTCCTTCATGAAGGCCGGCGGCTGCTCGCTTGCGCCCCTTGGCACCTTCGAGGGCAAGGTTCCCGCCGATCTCATGGCGCAAGTCAAGGAGACGGAGGAGAAGATCAAGGCCGGCTCGTTCACCGTCGCCATCGACGACAGCGAACCCAAGTCGAGCTGAAGCATTTCACCTTCTCTCTCCCCCAGCTTTGCTGGGGGAGTACCCACGCAGTGGTGGAGGGGGTGTGGCAGAACAGTGTAAGGGATGCAGCACCCCGTCCTCGAGATCGACCGCATCACCAAGCGCTTTGGCCCGCTTGTCGCCAATGACGCCATTTCACTATCGTTGGCGCGTGGCGAAATCCTGGGATTGCTCGGCGAGAATGGCGCGGGAAAAACCACGCTGATGAACATCCTCTTCGGTCACTATGTGGCCGACGAGGGCGAAATCCGTGTTGACGGCAAAGTTCTTCCGCCGGGAGAACCGAGGGCGGCGCTCGCCGCCGGCATCGGCATGGTCCACCAGCACTTCACCTTGGCCGACAATCTCACCGTTATCGACAACATTGTCCTCGGCACCGAGAGCCTGTGGCGCTGGAAGTCCAATCTCTCATCCGCCCGCGCCCGCATCCGCCAGCTTGCCGAAGACTATGGCCTGGCCGTTGCTCCCGATGCCCAGGTGTCCTCCCTCTCGGTCGGCGAACGGCAGCGCGTGGAAATCCTCAAGGCCCTCTACCGTAACGCCCGCATCCTCATTCTCGATGAACCGACGGCCGTTCTCACCCCGCAGGAATCCGCCGCCCTGTTTGAGACGCTGAAGCGCTTTGTCGCCAAGGGTCTTTCCATCATCTTCATCTCCCACAAGCTGGGAGAGATCATGGACGCCTGCAGCCGCGTCGCCATCCTTCGCGGCGGAAAGCTTGTCGCCGAGCGCAAGGTTTCCGATGTCACCCGCGCCGAACTGGCGGAACTTATGGTGGGCCGCCCCATCCCAAAGCCCAAGGCCGAGCCGCAATCTCCCGGCAACATGGTTCTGTCACTCGAGAAGGCATCGGCCCGGCGCGGCAGCCAGGCCCTGCACAATATCTCGCTGGAAGTTCTTGGCGGAGAGGTGATCGGCATCGCCGGTGTCTCCGGCAATGGACAGAGTCTCTTGGCGGATTGCATCAGCGGCACGTGGGCGTTGTCGGCGGGAAGCCTTGTGGTGGACGGCCAAACCTCGCGGGCTTCGCCTCGCGCCATGGTGGAGCAGGGGGTGGCCCGCATCCCGGAGGACCGCCACACGGAGGGCATGATCGGCGACATGTCGATCACCGAGAATGCCGTTGCCGAGCGCTACCGCAGCAGCGCCTTCTCCAGCCGCGGCCTTGTGGACTGGCGTAAGGCCCGTGTCTTCGCCGAAAGCATCATCAGCAAATATGACGTCAAATGCCCGGGTCCGGAGGCCCGTGTCCGCCTCTTGTCCGGCGGCAACATGCAGAAGCTCATCCTCGGCCGCGTCATGGCCCATGACCCAAAGCTCATCCTCGCCAACCAGCCCACCCGGGGTCTGGATGTGGGCGCCGTCGCCTATGTCCATGAACAGTTGCTGGCCGCACGCAAGCGTGGCGCCGGCATTCTTCTGATTTCAGAAGATCTGGATGAACTGCTAGCCCTGTCAGACAAGGTGGCCGTCATGTTCAAGGGCGAGCTTTCTGCGCCCATGCAGCGGCAAACCGTCACCATTTCCTCCTTGGGCCTTCTCATGGCGGGGCAGGGCTTCTCCCATGCGGCTTGAACCGCGCGAACATCAGTCTCTTGCCCTGCTGGTGGGCTATCCTGTTCTCGCACTCGCCTTTGCGGCGGTGGTGTGTGCGCTGCTTGTCATGTTGACGGGTGCCTCACCATTCCAGGGTTTCGGCCTGATGTTGAAAGGCGCACTCGGCACCCAGTTCGCCTTCTTTGAAACTTTGACGCGCGCCACACCGTTGATCTTTACGGGCCTCGCCGCCGCCGTCGCCTTCCGTGCCAAGCTCTGGAACATCGGCGCTGAGGCACAGCTCTATATGGGAGCTGTCATGACGGTCGTTCTGGGCACCGGTCTCTTGCCGCTGCCGTGGCCCATTCTCTGGCCCGTCCTGATGGTTTCGGCCATGATCGGCGGTGCCCTGGTGCTGTCCGTACCGACGTTTCTCAAGACCCGCTTCGGCGTGGACGAGGTGGTGACAACCTTGCTGCTCAACTTCATCGTCCTTCTCTTTGTCAGCATGCTCTTGGAGGGCGTGTTGAAGGACCCCATGGGTCTCGGCTGGCCGCAATCAAAGAAAGTCATTGCCGATGCCCAATTGCCGAAACTCGTGCAAGGCAAGAGATTGCATCTTGGTTTCGTCATTGCCGTACTCGCCGCGCTGGCTGTCTGGATCGTCGATCGCAAGTCCGCCCTTGGTTATGAGATGCGCGCCGTAGGCCACAATGCCAAGGCCGCCCATTTTGCCGGCATCCCGGTGAACCGGGTTCTGGCAAAGACGGCCCTCTTGTCCGGCGGTCTTGCAGGGCTGGCGGGCTGGTCGGAGGTCACCGGCCTCAAGGGCAATCTCACCTTGGATCTGTCGCCGGGCTTCGGCTACTCCGGCATTGTCGTCGCCATGCTGGCCCTGCTTCACCCAATCGGCGTGGTTGCGGCGGCAATTTTCGTAGCAGCCGTCTTTGTCGGCGCCGACGCCATGAGCCGCACCGCTGGCGTACCCAGCTACATCGCTCATGTGATGGTCGCTGTTTCGCTTCTCTCCATGGTGACTGCCATCATGCTGACGCGCTACCGCCTGCGCTGGAGGTGAACCATGGAGGCCTTTGAAATCCTCTTCACCGCATCGCTCTGGGCCGCCGCCGTCCGCATAGCCTCGCCGCTGATCTTCGGCACTCTGGGCGAACTCATCTGTGAGCGGGCAGGGGTGCTCAATCTCGGCATCGAAGGAATCATGACGGCGGGCGCTTTTTCCGGCTGGCTTGCGGTCTATTTGGGCGGAGATCTTTGGTTGGGAGTTGCCGTGGCCGCGCTTGTCGGCGCGTGCCTTGGGCTGCTGCATGGCTTCATGGTTGTGCCGCTCGGTTTGTCCCAACATGTCACAGGCATCGGCATCACGCTCCTTGCCACCGCCTTGTCCTACTATTTTTACCGCATCGCCTTCCCCGAAGTGACCTCGCCGCCGAAGATTGAACCATTTGCAGTGTTCCCGGTGCCCGGTCTTGCCGACCTGCCCATCATTGGTCCCGCCCTGTTTCAGCAGACACCGCTCACCTACCTTGCCTTCATTGCAGTCGCCCTTGTTGCCTGGTTTCTTTATCGAACGCCTGCGGGCCTTGCAGTTCGAACCGTCGGTGAAAACCCGGCTGCCGCCGAAGCGCAAGGCATCAATGTCGTAACCGTCCGCATTCTTGCGGTCATGGCGGGAAGTGCCCTTATGGGCATTGGCGGCAGCTTCATCACTCTGTCTGCTTTCAACTCCTTCTTTTTTGAGATGACCAACGGCCGCGGTTGGATATGCATCGCCCTTGTGGTGTTTGCGGCCTGGCAGCCAGGCAAGGCGCTGCTCGGCGCAATACTGTTTGGGCTGTTTGATGCCTACCAACTGCGTCTCCAGCAACTAGCTGGCTCTGTCGTGCCCTATCAGGTGTTTCTCATGTTGCCCTTTGTATTGTCTGTCGTCGCGCTCATTGTGATGTCGCGCCGCGTTGCCTATCCTCGTGCCCTGATGGTTCCCTATCGCAAGGGCGAAAGATAAGGAGTGAGTTAATGCTGACCGACATGGACAAGAAGTTTCTCCGCATCGCCTATGAAGAAGCGCTTGCCGGTTTTGAAGAAGGCGGTTGTCCCATCGGCTCAGTTGTTGTTCGCAACGGCCAGGTTCTGGGGCAGGGGCGGAACCAGCGCGTGCAGGGCGGCGATCCGATTGCCCATGGTGAAATGGATGCGCTACGCAAAGCCGGTCGCCAGAAATCTTACAAGGATGTAACGCTCTATACTTCGCTCTCACCTTGCATGATGTGCTCCGGCACCATCGTGCAATTCGGCATTCCGCGCGTCATCGTCGGCGAGAACCAAAACTTCGGCGGCAACGAGGAATTTCTCCGCTCGCGCGGCGTTGAGGTAATCGTGGTGAACGACTTCGACTGCATCGACCTCATGGCCCGCTTCATCCGCGAAAAACCCGCCCTGTGGAACGAGGATATTGCTGAGGATTAATCATTCCTCGCGCTTTCAATGTGTTACGGACATTGAGAAGGCGCGCGCCAAATGCCATACTGGCGCCATGCAATCCGCCGCTCACATCGATCATGTGAATTCCGTCTCCGCCCGCTCGCTCCGGGAAGACCTGTTACGCAATTGCGCCCGGATCGGCTTCAACCCTTAGATCATTCTCCCGTTCGCCTGCCCAACCGCCAGACAACCGGAGAATGTCCATGACCATCCACACCAAGAACATCAACATTGAAGAAGTCGTGAAGGCGGATATCGCCCACCACTTCCATCCCTTCACTGATCACAAGAGCTTCCATGCCGGCGGCGGCCCGCGCGTCATTACTCATGGCGATGGTGTTTGGCTGTGGGATGGCAAGGGCAACAAGCTCCTCGACGGCATGGCGGGTCTGTGGTGCGTCAACATCGGCTATGGCCGCAAGGAATTGGCGGAAGTCGCCTACCGCCAGATGCAGGACCTGCCGTACTACAACACGTTTTTCAAGACGACGACGCTGCCTGCCACCGCGCTCGCCGAGAAAATTTCCTCCCTGCTGCCGAAGAAGTTCGAGCACATCTTCTTCACCAACTCGGGCTCGGAAGGAAACGACACCATCGTCCGCTTCGTCCGTCACTATTGGAAGGTGATGGGCAAACCCTATCGCCAGCACTTCATCGGCAGGAAGCGCGGCTATCATGGCTCCACCTGGGTAGCGGCAAACCTCGGCGGCATGCAGGGCATGCACGAGCAGGGTGGCAATCTGCTTCCCGGTTTCCACCACATCCAGCAGCCCTATTGGTATGATTTCGGCGGCGACAAGGCGCCGGAGGAATTCGGCCTCGAGGCCGCACAGGAGTTGGATAAGAAAATTCTGGAACTAGGGCCGGATAATGTGGCCGCCTTCATCGGCGAGCCCATCCAGGGCGCGGCGGGCGTGCTCATGCCGCCCAAGACCTATTGGCCGGAGATCCAGCGCATCTGCAGGAAGTATGGCATCCTTATCATCTCCGATGAGGTGATCTGCGGTTTTGGCCGCACCGGCAAGTGGTTCGGCTTTGAAACCTATGGTTACGAGCCAGACATAGTTAACATGGCCAAGGGGCTTTCTTCGGGCTACCTGCCCATCGGCGCCATCGCCTTCTCCAAGGATCTCATCAAACCTTTCTTCGACAAGGGCGGCGAGTTCTACCATGGCATGACCTATGACGGTCACCCCGTGGCCGCTGCCGTCGCCCTCAAGAACATCGAAATCCTGCAGGATGAAAAGCTCGTCGAGAAGGTTGCCGAGATCGGCCCCTATTTCAACAAGGCCCTGGCCAGTCTTCAGGACCATCCCATCGTAGGGGAGACCCGTTCCGTAGGCCTGATCGGCGCCATTGAACTGACCAAAAACAAGGCAAAGCGCGAGCGCTTCAAGGAGTCGGGGAGGGTAGGCACCATCTGCCGCGACCACTGCTTCAACAACGGCCTCATCATGCGGGCCTGCTGGGACACCATGGTCCTGGCCCCTCCTTTCTGTATTTCCAAGAAGGAGATCGACGAGCTGGTCCGCTTGGCCCGCCTGGCCCTGGACAAGACCTACGCCGACGTGAAGGGGGAAATGTAATTTACGATCACGGCGGAACCCACTGGATTCCGCCGCATTTTTCCGCAAAGATTCATCAATCGGGCCCGACGGCCCAGAAACCCGAGGAATATCATGACCATGACCAATCGATTCCGCGGTAACCGCCGCCACCTCCTCAAGGGTGCCGGCATGTTTGCCGCGCTCACCTTCCTTCCCCGCCATGCCCTGTCGGAGGAAGAGAAGAAGCTGAGCTTCTTCAACTACGACACCTACACCGGCGAGCACACGCTGGCAGATTTCAACGCCGCCACCGGCATTGAGGTGAAGCTTGATCTTTTCGCCGATGGCGATGAGCTCTTCACCAAGCTCAAGGCCGGCAATCCCGGCTATGACGTCATTGTGCCTCCCAGCAACACGCTGGAGCGCATGATTAAGGCCAACATGGTGATTGCGCTCGACCACGCGAAGATTCCGAACATCGCCAATGTCGATCCGCTGTTCATGAACGCTAGCTTCGATCCGGGCCGCAAGTTCTCGCTTCCTTATATGTGGGGGACCGTCGGCATCGGCTACCGCATTTCTAAGGTGGAAGGCGTGCCCGACAGTTGGAAGTGGCTCTTCGACGACCAGAAATATGCCGGAAAGGTTGCTGTTCTTGGTGATCAGGAACACGCCATTGGTGGTGCCCTCAAATATCTGGGCTACAGCTACAACTCTACCAACATGGAAGAGCTCAATAAGGCCAAGGATCTTCTGATTGCCGCCAAGTCCATCATCAAGAAGTATGCTGACGATACGGGCCAGGACCTCCTTGCCCAGGGCGAAGTAGACCTCACCATGGAATATAACGGCGACATCGCCCAGCTGATGGCCGAAGACAACGACGTCAGCTACATCATCCCGAAGGAAGGTTCCAACGTGTGGGAAGATACCATTGCGATCGCCACTGGGGCCCCGCACCCGGAGAACGCCCACGCCTTCATCAATTTCGTTTTTGACAAAGATGCTGGCAAGCACATCGCCGAAACCATCCAGTATGCCACGCCCAACAGGGCGGCAAAGGAAATCATGGATGCGGCCTATCGCGAAAATGCAGCGATCTTCCCGCCGGATGACGTGGTTGCGAAGTGCGAATACGCCGCCTACCTGGGTGAAGAAGCCTTGCGTGTCCGCGACGAAATCTGGACCGCAATCCAGGCCGCGTGATTGACCGTAAGATGTTGATATGGGCGGGCAGCGCGTGGTGCCCGCCCTTTTCATATGGCGGGTTGCCCATCCCGCCGACTTGTTGCTAGGCTAAGGTCATAAGAAACGGACAGGGGACAGGTCAATCTTGGAAGATTGGAAAAGCAACAGCCGGGTGTTTGCTACCTTGGCCGCGCCGGGCACAGTTTGGCTGTTGATATTCTTCCTGATCCCGCTTGGCTTTCTGTTCGTCCTGTCATTTTCCGAGAAGGCCCTCATCGATGGCCAGGTGTCGATCAATGAGTATGACTATCTGACGGGTTTCTCCAACTACATCCGTTCCATCAATCCGGACATCATCTCCATATTCATTCGCACCTTGTGGTGGAGCGCACTGGCCACGATTGCCTGCTTATTTGTCGGCTACCCCATTGCCTTCGGCATCTGCTTCATGCCGGAGAAGTGGCGGCCGCTGGCGCTGCTCCTCATTGTCTTGCCGTTCTGGATCAATCTCTTGATCCGCACTTACGCCCTCAAGACCACGCTCGGCACACGCGGCGTCATCAACACGGCACTGGGTTGGATCGGCATCGAACCCATACAGATGTTGAGCACCACTCCGGCTGTCATCTTCGGCCTCGTTTACGTCTTCCTGCCCTTCATGATCCTGCCGCTCTATTCGACAATCGAACGGCTCGACAAGAGTTACCTGGAAGCAAGCCTCGACTTGGGCGCAAGCCAACGGCAGACCTTCTTCAAGGTCACATTGCCACTCACCATGCCGGGCGTTGTCACGGGCATCATCCTGGTGTTCATCCCTTGCCTCGGAATGTTCCTGATCCCAGATGAGCTGGGTAACACCCGCTCATGGATGATCGGCAACGTCATTCAAGCCCAGTTTGGTGCCTCCAACGACTGGCCGTTTGGCTCGGCATTGTCATTCATCCTGATGCTGCTCACCTTCCTCGTGCTCTTCATGCAATGGGGCTTCGAGCGGCGTTCAAAGGGCGTAAAGGCAACCTGATGGCAGACCGTCTCAGACCGGGCGTGGGCCCTCTGGAATTCGGCAAGCGCCGCTGGTTGCAGAGCCTTTTTCTTGCAACGCTCTTCGTTCTCTATCTCCCAATCTTCGTGCTCGTTGCCTTCTCCTTCAACGAGCAGAACAGGGGCGGCGTGTGGCGAGGCTTCACCTTTGAGAACTATCCCAAAGCCTGGAACAACCAGTCGATCTTCGATGCCATGGTGAACTCCCTCAGCATTGCCGTCATCGCGACAGTGGTATCGACTGTTATCGGCACCACCGTTGCTGTGATGCTCTGGCGCTTCAGGTTTCCGTTCAAGCCCGCCTATGAGGCGGCCATGGGGCTTCCCATCGTCATCCCGGAAATCTGCATGGGCGTTGCCATGCTGATGTTCTTCAATGCCACCGGCATGACATCGCTTTTCACAGGAACGGGCTGGCCGCTCAACTTGTCGACCATCATCATCGCCCATATCGCCTTCTGCTTCCCCTTCGTAGCCATTGTTGTGCGCTCGAGGCTCGTTGGCTTCAACAAGCAGTTGGAAGAAGCTTCGCGCGATCTCGGCGCAAGTGAATGGCAGACCTTCACCAAGGTGTTGGTTCCTTTCATGCAGCCGGGCCTCGTTGCCGGTGCGCTTCTGGCTTTCACACTGTCACTGGATGACTTTGTCATCACCTTTTTTACGGCAGGGCCTGAAACGGTAACGTTCCCCGTCAAGATCTATTCCATGGTAAAGACAGGCGTGAAGTATGAAGTGAACGCCGCTTCCACAGTTCTCATCGTCATCACCATCGCGGCCACCGTGCTGGCCATGAAGATGCAAACCTCCGACAAACCAGGTCACTGATCATGGCAGAGCCAATCGTTTCCGTCCGCAACGTGTCCCGGCGCTATCCCGGCGGTGTAACCGCAGTCGACAATGTCTCCGTCGATATCGAACAGAATGAATTCTTCGCGCTGCTGGGGCCATCCGGTTGCGGCAAGACCACATTGCTCCGCATGATCTCCGGCCTGGATTCACCGACTGAAGGACAGATTTTCATCGGCGGAGAGGATATGGCCTTCACGCCGCCGAACAAGCGGCCCACCAATATGGTATTCCAATCCTATGCGGTCTTCCCGCACATGACGGTCGCCGACAATGTGGCCTATGGTCTGCGAGTGACCGGCGTTCCCGAGGCTGAAACCCAGGCGCGCGTCAAGGAAGGGCTCGAGATGGTGAAGCTCACCCATCTGGCTGACCGCAAGCCGGACCAAATGTCCGGCAGGACGAAGCGCTTTCCATGGCCTCGCGCATTGCGGTGATGAACAAGGGTGCCATTGAGCAGGTGGCAACGCCACAGCAGCTTTATGAACAGCCACATTCCCGCTTCGTTGCCGACTTCATTGGCAAGATCAATCTCTTTGATGCCTTGGTGGTCGGCAGCAAAGGAAAGAGCGTCACCTGCGATGCGAAAGACCTGGGCAAGGTTCATCTGGCCACCGATAAAGCGGCGTCTGGTGATGTCACCATTGCCGTGCGCCCGGAGAAACTCAAGATTTCCAAGGCGGAACCCAAAGGCGCTGATCTCATCAAGATTCAGGCGAAAACCCGTGACGTGGCCTATTATGGCGATTGGAGCGAAGTGGTTGTCGACTTGAAATCAGGTCAATCCGTGTCAGTGAACGTGCAGAATGACAGCCGCGAGGGCGGTGCTGGAATTGCGTCCGGTGAAAAAGTCTGGGTGAGCTGGCAGGCCGCAGACTCACTGCTGCTCACGGAGTAGGGTAGATGGCACTCGAAATGGACAAGCTGGGCCGCGTGCCCGGCGATGACGCCTTCCGCCGCATCGAGCTCAAGGGCACCAACTGGGAAGCAACCTACGCCGGCGCGATGTCCTTCATGCGCCGCAAGTATACGCGCGAGCTCAAAGGCGTTGATATTGCTGTCACAGGCGTTCCTTTCGATCAAGCAGTGTCGCATCGCTCGGGCACGCGCATGGGACCAGCGGGCATTCGCCATGCCTCCGCAGAGAATGCATGGGGGCCCTTCTGGCCCTGGAACTTTGATCCTTTCGACACGCTCTCCGTCATAGATTATGGCGATTGCTTTTTCGATTGGGGCAAGAAGGAAAACTTCCCCGAGACATTAGAGAAGCACGCAGCCGAGATCATTTCATCTGGAGCAGAAATGATCACGCTGGGCGGCGACCACTACATTTCCTATCCCTTGCTGAAAGCCCATGCCAAGAAACATGGACCGCTCGCACTCGTGCATTTCGATGCCCACCGTGATGTGGAAATCGACAATGGCGGACGCATCGATCACGGCACCATGTTTGGCTACGCGGTGCGCGAGGGCCTTATCGATCCGAAGAAGTCCGTGCAGATCGGTATTCGCACCACCTTTGTCGGCGAAACCACCATGGGCTTCCGCATCATCTACGCCGATGAGGTACATGACTCGACGTCTCGGCAACTGGCTGACATCGTTTGTAAACAGGTGGGCAAGTCAAAGGCCTATCTCACCTTCGATATTGATTGCCTTGATCCGGGCATTGCGCCGGGAACAGGCACGCCAATTCCAGGCGGTCTCACCTATCATCAGGCGGCATCCGTCATTCGCAAACTCACAGACGTGAACTTTGTCGGCATGGATATGGTGGAAGTCTCGCCACCCTATGATCATGCGGAGATCACCTCAGGCAATGCCGCGGCCCTGATCATGGAGTATCTCTGCCTTCGCGCCTGGCAAAAGGGTGCTCGCTCCGCACCTATGCCTGACTAGCTCAACGCATCTCTCAACCGATAGAATAGCATTGCAGCCACGAGCATCGGCGTGCGGATCGGTCCACCGGGGAAGGGCAGGTGGCGAATGCGCGAGAGCAGATCAAACCGTTCAGACGTGCCACGAATGGCCTCGGCCATCAGCTTTCCATACATCCCTGCCAGCGCAACACCTTGCCCCGAATAGCCATGCGCATAGAATGTCGTCGGAGAGAGCGCACCGCAGTCGGGAAGCCGGTTTGAAGTAATGGCGATATATCCTCCCCAGGTGTGGCTGATGCCAACGTCTTTCAATTGCGGAAACACTTTCACCATTCGCCGTTTCATGAATGCGCCAATGTCGCTGGGCTCCAGCGTTGAATAGTTAGCGGCGCCACCAAAGAGCAGCCGATTGTCTTCGGTTCGCCGGAAATAATCGAGAATGAAATTGCTGTCGGCTCCGGCCTCATTGTCGCGGATGAGCGACCTTGCCATGTTGTCGCCCAATGGCTCCGTCGTCACGATGAAACTGGTGACGGGCATCACGCGTCCATAAAGTCTGGACACGGTCTTGCCGAGATAGGCATTGCCCGCCAGGATCAGAAACTTAGCCGTGACCTTGCCTTTGTTAGTGCGAACGCACGGTTTGCTGCCCGTATCAATTTCAAGGACCCGCGTGTCTTCATAAATAGCAGCACCAGCCTTGCGCGCTGCATTTGCGAGCCCAAGGCAATAGTTCAAGGGATGGAAATGGCCGGCACGCGCCTCCCGCATGGCACCGTGATATAGTTTGCTGCCAAGCCTCTCTTCCAACTCCGCCTTGCTGAGCATGCTGCAGCCCACGTAGCCAAGGCCTGACAGTTCATCCGCCCCGGCCCTGAGCCCTTCAAGATGCGAAGGCTTTGCCGCGCAATGCAGATAGCCCCACTGCAGTCCGGTCTCGATCTTGTATTTCTCGATGCGCAGCTCAATCAGCCGCTTGGCCTCTTCCGCAATGTCAAAACATTTACGCGCATCGCTGGCGCCAAGTTGCGCCGTGATCCTTGCTTGCCCTGGTGAAAACCCGGTGCAGATTTGGCCACCATTGCGGCCTGATGCGCCGCCGCCCACATGGCTCGCTTCCAGCACCGCAACGCGGTAGCCCGCTTCTGCGAGCTCGAGTGCGGCAGAAAGTCCGGTATAGCCGGCGCCCACCACGGCAACGTCAGTCTCAAGGTCGCCCTCAAGTGGAGGGAAAGAAATCTTGCGGTTGGCTGTTGCCTGATAATAGCTGGGGGCGGTGAGGGAATTCCGCATGGTTAATTGAGGCTAGCCGTGCGCTTTTGAAAGTGCAAGAAAACCCGGCTATGCTGGCAATGCAAAGCCAGAAGGGCATCATGAGCCAGCAAAAATTTGAAGACTATATATCCCAGCGCCGCATCAGCGAGGTCGAGTGTCTGGTCGCCGACATGTCAGGCACGGCCCGCGGCAAAATTCTGCCGCCCAAGAAGTTCCTGAAAGGTTCACGTAACCGGGGTCTGCGCATCCCGGAGGAAATCTTCACGTTAACCATCAATGGCCGCTTTGTGCAGGACACCCAGACGGTCAGCGACAGCGCCATCGATATTTATATGGAGCCCGATGCCGACACGGTGCGCATGGTGCCGTGGTATCAGGAGCCTACTGCCCAGGTGATCTGCGATGCCTTCCACCTGAATGACGAGCCAGTTGATATATCGCCCCGCCACGTCCTGAAGCGCGTGCTGCAGCTCTACAAGGAAAAGGGCTGGAAACCTGTCGTGGCGCCTGAGTTGGAGTTCTATCTTTGCAAGCGAAACATAGATCCTGACTATCCATTGGAAGCCGCCGTCGGGCGCTCGGGCCGCAAGGAACCTGGTGGCCAGGCCTATGGCATTGACGCCGCAAATGACTTCGATCCGGTAGTCGAGGACATCTATGATTTTTGCGAGGCGCAGGAACTGGATGTAGATACGCTGTCACACGAAAGCGGGCCGGCCCAGCTTGAGATCAATTTCAACCACGGCGATCCGTTGGAACTCGCAGACCAGGTCTTCCTTTTCAAGCGCACAGTGCGCCAGGCGGCATTGAAGCACGACATGTATGCCACCTTCATGGCCAAGCCTCACGCCAATGAACCAGGCTCATCCATGCACATCCACCAGTCAGTGCTTGACGCCCGTACCGGCAAGAACATCTTTGCCGGTCGCGAGGGCAAGATGTCAAAAATGTTCCTCAATCATATTGGTGGCCTGCAGCGTTATCTGGCGGCAGCACTTCCGCTGTGCGCGCCAAACGTCAATTCCTATCGCCGGCTGGTTCCTGATTCTGATGCGCCGACCAATGTCCATTGGGGCATCGACAACCGCACGGTGCCCTTGCGCGTGCCTTCCTCCGATCCGAGCAACACACGCATTGAAAATCGCATTACCGGCGCCGATGCTAATCCCTATCTTGCCTTTGCGGCATCACTCGCATGCGGCTATCTCGGCATGATCGAACGCATCAAGCCGTCCGAGCCCGTAACGGGCTCCGCCTACCGCTTTGCCCACACCTTGCCCATCAGCCTTGATGAGGCCCTGGACAAACTCACCTACACCAAGCCCCTGAAGCAGGTGCTGGGCGAGAAATTCGTGGAGGCCTACCGCGACGTAAAGCTTGAGGAGATGCAGCATTTCCGCCGGGTCATCAGCTCCTGGGAGCGGGAGTATCTCTTGCTCAATGTCTGACATCCGGTAAGTTGGGCCCGTGAATCTGCTATCGTGAGACCGCAAGAGGAATAGATGCGATTTGTCTGTTTGGCATGGGCTTTTGTGCTTCTTGCGTGCGTGGGGTCGGCTCAGGCTGCGGTTTCGACTGACGACGTCAGGGCCGAGATCAACGCAATTCTGTCGTCCAGCCAACGCCTGCCGCTTCCCCTTGAACGGGTCAGGGCCTCCCTCAACACCTATTATGGCAAGAACCGCGGCCCAATCTATTGGGCGAATACCGGCCGCATGACTGCCTTCCTTCAGCGCCTTTCGCGTGCCCAATACGATGGTCTCAATCCCGACGACTACCCTGCAAGTTCACTTCAGGGCTTGCGTGATAGCATCGATGCAGACGACGCGGCCGCTTTGGCAAAGGCGGAATTGTATTTCTCGTCCTTCTTCATTGCTTATGCCGCCGATCTGAAGGTCGGCAGGGTATCGCCACAGAATGTGGACCCGCACCTGTTCCGAAGCCGCAAGACGATCGATACATTGCGTGTGCTGACGGATATGAGCAAACAGAGCGATCCCGGAAAGTTTCTCGCCTCGTTCGAGCCCAGGAACAATCACTACCAGGTTCTGAAGCGCATTCTCCGCGCCTATACAACGGTGATCGAACAGGATGTCGCTTGGCCCGTGATCCCGCAAGGCGCCTCATTGAAACCGGGGCAAAGCGATCCCCGTATGGGCAAGGTGCGTGAACTCCTCGCCTTTACCGGAGACTATGAGGGCCCCGAGAACGGCTCGCCCAAATATGACACGACGCTGGTTGATGCGGTGCAGAAATTTCAGCAGCGTCATGGTCTCGAAGCCAAGGGGCTTTTCGGCAAGCAGACTGTTTTCGCCATGAACATATCGCCCGAGGAGCGGCGCAGGCAGATCATCCTCAACATGGAGAGATGGCGCTGGATGCCGGACAATCTGGGCCAGGAACATTTCCTCGTGAACATCGCCGCATTCGAACTGCAATGGGTGAAGAACAACCACGCGGTAGAGCGGATGAATGTGGTGGTGGGCGCCGTGGCGACGCAGACCCCTGAATTCTCGGACGAGCTGGAATATGTCGAACTCAATCCGACCTGGACTGTGCCATATTCCATCGCCACCAAGGAAATGCTGCCGAAGCTCAAGGCCAATCCATACGCATACGCTGAAGACTTTGACGTTTTCGCCAATGGCAAGCTCGCCAACTGGGGCGGCATCAATTGGGCGGCATATGGCGCTGGAAAGTTTCCTTTCACCTTCAGGCAACGGCCCGGCCCGAAGAATGCCCTGGGAAGGGTCAAATTCATGCTGCCCAACAAGCACAACATCTATCTTCACGACACGCCAGCTAAGGACAAGTTTGCCAACACCACGCGCGCTTTCAGCCATGGCTGCATCAGGCTGTCGCGGCCAGCCGATCTTGCCTACAAGTTGCTGGGCGAAAAGAACGGCATGAGTCCGGCGATGATTGAAGCGGTGTGGGCCGGTAACCGTACAACGCAAGTGAACCTGCCGCAGAAGATCCCGATCCACATCGTCTATGCCACGGCCTTTGCCACCGACAACGGCATCGAGTTCCGCTCTGATGTCTATGGCCGCGACAGGAAACTCTACGCCGCGCTTTTCGGACGTGCGGGAAGTTAAGTTTTCAACATTCCGAATGCGGAGAGCGACTGTGCACTTGACTTGACGTGCAAGAGGGCAGCGCCGGGCTCGGCAAGGAAAGTCTTCACCACCTCTTCGACGTTGCTACCCATCGCAAGCCTGTGTGTGGCGATGCCGAAAGATTTGGCCCAGGCCGTGAAGTCTGGATTGCTGAGATTGGTTCCCGATATGCGCCCTGGATATTCCCGCTCCTGGTGCGTGCGAATGGTGCCATAAATGCCGTTGTCTGAGAGCACAATCTTGGGCTTTGCCCCATAAGCAACCGCTGTTGCGATTTCCTGCCCATTCATCAGGATGCCGCCGTCACCGACAACGCAGATCGCCATACGTTCAGGCTCCACAAGGGAAGCCGCAACCGCAGCCGGAACGCCAAGCCCCATGGCCCCCACGATGCCACCGATCAACATGTTGTTCGTCGTCATCTTCCAGTGGCGATGCACCCAGGTAGACATATTGCCCGCATCCGTCGTCACGGTGCAGTTGGCGGGTGCGTATTTTGTCAAGGCCATGATGACCTCGCCGAAATCAACACCATCACTGACGGAGCGCGGCGTGAAGGCCTGGAACTCCGCCATGAACTGCTGGATCTTGTTGTTCCAAGACTCGCGCGAGGATGAAACCACCCGCGGAGTCTGCGCCAGCTCGAGGAGCAGGGGGGCGGGTTCTGCCGCAATGGCAAGATCAGTCTTGAAAACACGCCCCAATGGCCTGCTGTCGGGATAGACATGAATGAGGCGTTGCGCCGGTGCGGGAATGGAAGGGAATGTGTAGCCCAGCGTCGCTACGTCGCCCAGGCGCGTGCCCACCGCGACGATCAGATCGGCGTCCGCCAGCAACTGTCTGAAATTCTGCGGCGTGCCGAAACCCAGATGGCCCGCATAGAGCGGAGAATCATTGTCGAAGACGTCTTGGTTCTTCCAGGTGACTGCAACCGGAATGTGCTGCGCCTCAGCGAACTGCCGTAGCGCTGTCTTGCCAGCATCGTTGCGCATACGGGCGCCAGCAACCACCACCGGGCGCTGTGACTGATCAATGAGTGCTTGAACGTCTGCCGCATCCGCGCTGCGATGCCCATAGCGCGCCAGGGGGAAGACGATGGCCGGATCACCTTCAACCGGGTCATTCAGCATGTCTTCCGGCAGCGACAAAACCACCGGGCCAGGCACTCCTTCCTGGGCAAGGTGTACTGCCCGCGGTAGGAGTTCGGGAACCTTGCGGCCCTCGGCAATTTCAAACACGCCCTTTGCCAAGCTGCCGAAAAACTGGGTGTAGTCGATTTCCTGGAACACACCACGTAGGCGTTCTTGCCGGTCCACTTGCCCCAGCATGAGGATGACAGGCAAGGCATCTTGCTCCGCCATATGGATGGCAATGGAGGCATTGGTAGCGCCGGGCCCGCGGCTTGCTAACACGACGCTGGGCTTGCCGGTGAGTTTAGCTTCGGCTGCCGCCATGAAACCAGCCCCGCCCTCATGGCGGCAAACAATCAGCTCAATGGATTTGCTTCCGTGGATGGCGTCAAGCAGGGCGAGATAACTCTCCCCCGGCACGCAGTAGATGCGCTTGATCCCATGAGCCTCGAGGGAGCGAACGATAAAATCGGCAGCGCGCATGAGCAGGTCCTGTTGAAAGACACGTGCTCTTGCCCGACTTTACTGCCTCTTGTCGAGTGCGATTAGGCCAGCAAGTTATGCCTTATTGCGGAGGCGTCAGCAGTTCCTGGGCTGCCTCGGCGCTGCCTGCAGCCGCGGCCTTGCCATACCAATTCTTCGCTTTTTCAGGATCGGGAGAAAGGCCCCGCACATTGAGCTCGGCATAAACCTTGGGATCATAGGTCCGCCCAACGCCATAAGCACCGGCTGCATCCTCAAGCTCAAAGGCTCGCAGATAGAACTGGCGGGCAGAGATGAGGTCGCCCGCCTTCAGCAGCAAGTCACCCTTCTCCAGGAAGGACTTGCTTTCGGGCTGCAGCACTTCCTTGGGCGGCGGCACGGCTTGCGGCAACCCTGCTGACTTGCTGAAGCTTTGGTCAGGCGGGGCGCTGACAGGCGTCACGGTCACCTCTTACCTGAGCTGTGCTTGCGAATTGGGCGGCGGCTGCAGGCCGGGAGTTGGCACCGCATTGAGGTCCAGTGCCACTTTCATCGTCTTTCCGGGTGCCGCCTCTACTCCCGTTTCGGCGTCAAGCGCGGTTACCAGCAGCCCGAGTTCCGGGCTGTCCGAACGCTGCACGATCAGCTGTGCGGCTGGAATCTCATCCGGACGCAGCATCCATTCACCCTGTTTCACCTCAGTTCCGGTGGTGAGATAGGAATTGGGCGGAAGCCCCGAAATCTTGAGATTGATCGGCGAGCTGATATCGGGTGCCAAGGCGCTGATTTCGAGCGGGATCGGCGAATTTACTGGCCCAGCCACATCCGAAACATTCACTTCGGCGATCTTCACGATCTTGGAAGAACCAGTTGACTTGCTGGTCGCCGCGACAGCGTTTTTCGTTTCATCGAAGAAACCATCGACCAAGGCGAGCGAGGCGGCGGCCGCACTTTGCAACCCGTTGGGATTTGCCATGAAATATCCGCCGGCACTGCCGGCAGCACAGGCGAAAGCCGTGAGGACAACCGCCATCGGCATGCTGACACCCAGTACGCGTTTGCGGCGGCCGGTGCTCCGTTCCGTGAATACGGGTGGGTTCTCGAATTGTGGTGAAGGTGGATTGACCTGGATGCGCCTACGCGGTGTCGGAGCATGAGTCTGGAGCTCCGGAGGCCGTGCCACCTGCTGATCAACTATTTGCTGGGCCATCCTGAAGCGGTCTTCGATGCGGCGGCGATAGTTCTCATAAGCGGCGCCAAGCTCTTCGTACTGGAACTCGTCTGCTTCCTTCGGGGCGGAGGGAGACTGGATGCTTGCCTCTGGTTGATGGGCAGTAGCGTCATCAGCCCCGTGCTTGTGGTAGGTGCGCACGAACCAGCTTGGCACGGTGGCCTCTTGTTCCGGACCGTCGTCCTGTGTTTCGCGAAGCATTTCCCCGGTGTTGGGCATTTCGTGAATGGCCCTCGCTGGTCCTTTCTTCATTGTGTCACTCCTTGCTCTGCTGGCGCAGTTGCTGGTGAACTCTCTTCAAGCGCACGCTTGGCCGAAAAATGGCGCACGATATTCGGCACCTCGGCGGCCAGATTGTTCTTGATCCATTGGGCATCGGTATCGGGCAGATTCGCTGCATCGAGCAGCGCCTTGTTGAACGTATAGAGCGACTCGCTGTGTGGGTTCTTGTCACTCCAATTGAAAACCGCAAGAACGAGTGGCGTGGAAATGGTATCAACTGGCCCGCCCGTCATGCCGAAGCGTTCGATTTCCGTATTGGCGACTATTGCCGGGGCATAATTGCCTTCAATATCCTTAGGCAGGGGCAGAGGAATGATCTTGTATTCTGATGGCTTCTTGAGCGCAGTGAGGTTCTGCGTGCCGAGAACCAGCGCAGCATCCGCTTCACCCTGTTCAAGCGCGGCGATGGCACCTGTCCCGTCCGCGGGAACGCGGGTGAACGGCAAATCCAATGCGCCAAGTATGAGTTCTCCGGTGGCAAATCCGGAAGACTGCGCGGGGCCGGTAGCAATGCGTTTACCCGCAAGTGCGGTGAGGCCCGCAGTATCATTACGCGCCACGAGTAGGACCTTGATGGACCCCATGCGCGCCAGATAGGCGATCTTTTCACTGCCGGGCGGCACCAGCCCCTGCGCCTTCGCATAAGCCACGCTATCAGCGGAAATAAGCGCCACATCAATGCCGTCGATGTTCATCAGGTCGCTGACCGATTGTATGCCGCCTTCGCCGGCGATTGGCAAAACGCGTAGGCCCTCATGATGATTGAGGGTCTTTGCGACATCTTGCACCAGTGGCAACCACTCAGGCTCTCCTGCCATAATGCCAATGGTGTTCTGGTTGATGTCCTTGAGGCGGTCGGCTGCATGAACTGCATTGGCGGCAAAAGCCATGCCAACGACTGCACTTGCAAATGCAACGAACCTAAACATACAAACCATCAATCCGCGCTAACAAACGTCCCATCTACGGCAACAGTAGCGAGTCCAATGTGGCTCGTACGGGGCAAGATTGTGGATTCTTTGTGTTGCGCCAGACCCCCGGATTAGCTTCAAAAGAAGGTCCGGCGGAGGAAGGAAAAAGACAATGTCGGTGATCGCCGAAGCCAGAGATCGGGTCAGGGGTAGGGAGCTGGCCATCGTTCTGCCCGAGGGCAGCGATGAGCGCATCGCCGCCGCCGCCACAATCTTGGAAAATGAGCATTTGGCGCGGCCCATTGTTTTTCGAGAAGCCGTACCGGAGCCACTGCCACAGTCCATCGCCGGCATCCTCCGTGACCGGCCGAAAATGACTGACGCCATGGCGCGGAGGTTGATGCAGAAGCCGCTCTATGCCGGCGGTGCGCTTGTGGCGGCAGGCGGAGCCGCAGCCATGTTGGCGGGGGCGGCCAACCCTACGCCCCGCGTGATTGAAGCAGCCTTGATGACCATCGGCCTTGCCCCCGGCATCACTACACCCTCCAGTTTCTTCCTGATGCAATGGCCGGACCGGCGCCTCATCTTTGCCGACTGCGCCGTCAATGTGCAGCCAAATGCCGTCGAATTGGCGGATATCGCCATTGCCTCGGCCGCGAGTGCAGCGCGCATACTGCACGAGGAGCCGCGAGTGGCGCTCCTGTCATTCTCAACCAAGGGAAGCGGCGATCATCCGGATGCCCAAAAAGTAGCGGAGGCTGTCAAGCTGGCTAAAATCAGGGCACCGCGTGTCGCCATTGACGGCGAGTTTCAGGGCGATGCGGCGCTATCCCCGGAGGTAGCGAAGCGCAAGGTCAAGAAACCGAGTGCAGTCGCAGGCCGCGCCAATGTGCTCATCTTTCCCGATCTTGATGCCGGGAACATCGGATATAAGCTCACCCAGTATCTCGGCGGCGCGCAGGCCATAGGCCCCATCCTTCAAGGTTTTGCCAAACCTGTTTCGGATTTATCGCGCGGCGCCACCGTTGCAGACGTCGTAGATGCGGCGTGTTTGCTGTTGTCGATGTCGCTGGATGATCGTTAGGCAGATATCAGCGCCTTCACTTCGCGCGCAATTGTACGTTCCTCGTTGGCAGGAGCTACATGGATGTGTTCGGCTGGCACTTTCAGCCATCCCAGATGATTGATGATGGCACGGCGAACGGGTTCCGCGTGTTCGCCAATTCCGCCCGTGAACACAATCGCATCAAGGCCGCCGAGTGCTGGGATGAGTGAGGCGGCATGGCGGGCGGCGCTGTAGCAGTAATAGTCAACAGCCTCGCGCGCCGCAGCTTCCTTGCTCGCCAGAAGATCGCGCATGTCAGGGCTTATGCCTGAGAGGCCCAGAAGTCCGCTTCTGCGGTAGAGCAGATCTTCAAGCTGGTCGAGCGTCAGATGCTCATCGCGCAGCAACGCAACGATCACACCAGGGTCGATGCTTCCCGTCCTTGTACCCATCACCAGCCCATCAGCCGTGGAAAAACCCATAGTGGTGGCAACGCTTTTGCCGTCAAGGATGGCGCACATGGAGGCGCCCGAACCCAGATGCGCCACTAACAGGCGATGGGGCAGGGGCTTGCCGGTCATCTCCGGCAGGGCGTGAACCACATGGGCATAGTTGAGACCGTGAAAGCCGTAGCGCCGATAGCCTTTATCTCTGTACTCCTTTGGCAACGGCAGCCGCGTGGCGACATCCGGCTGCGTGGCATGGAAGGCCGTATCGAAGCACGCTACATGCGGCACGCCGGGCAACATGGATCTGGCCATGCGTAGCACGCCAAGTCCAAATGGAAGATGCAGGGGCGCAAACCGGCGCAAGCCATCCAATGCATCAAGGACCTCGTCCGATACGGTGATTGGCGAAACATAGCGCTCGCCGCCATGGACAATGCGGTGGCCGATGCCTGCAAGTCTCTCGACAGGAAAGCCGCCATCCTTGAGCAGATTGCGAACCAGTTCCAGCCCTTCCTCGAAGGCGGTGCCAGACGGCAGCTCTCGTCTGTCTCCTCCGAACTCCAGCATGGGCCGCGCGCCGATGCCGCTGATCTGGCCCCGCACGATTTCCTTCAGCGATTCATTGTCAAACAGCGCGAACTTGAGCGAGGAAGAACCCGCATTGAGAACGAGGATGTTTTGCGTCATTTTAGTTATGCGCTCATTTAAGGTGACCCAGGGTCACAGAATGACTTTTCTGCCGTCAATACCAGTCGCCAGTCCATCCCCTTGCATGTGGCCAATGTCCATTGCTCTCTGGCACGCTTGCATGAGGTGCGTTATCCCTCTCATGCCAGCGCCAGGAGTTAAGACTGCATGGAACTGATCCTAAAGGGTGGCCGCGTCATTGATCCATCGCAAGGCTTTGACGGCATTGCCGACGTGGGCTTTTCCGGTGGCAAGGTCGCAAGCTTTGCGAAATCGCTCACACCCCAGGCCCAAACGCAAGTGCACGATGTCACCGGCCTGATCGTCGCGCCTGGCCTCATCGACATGCACACACATGTCTATTGGGGAGGAACATCGCTCGGCATCGACGCGGAGCATTTTGCCCGTATCAGCGGCGTCACCACGGCAATCGACACCGGATCGGCGGGCCCTGGCAATTTTGCCGGTTTCCGCAAGCACGTGATTGAAAAGTCCCAAGTGCGCATTCTGGCCTATCTGCACATTTCGCACGCCGGTATTTTCGGCCTCGACACCAACATGGAGGTTGGCGAGAGCGAAAACATGAAGCTGATGAATCCGGCGGCGGCCATCGACGTTGTGGAAGCCAATCGCGATACCATAGTGGGCATGAAAGTTCGTGTGGGCCGTTACGCCAGCGGCGACCAGGGCATCGCACCGCTGGACATTGCGCTGCAAGTCGCGGATCAAACTGGCGTCCAGATGATGGCCCACATCGACGAGCCACCACCCACCTACGAGGACGTGGTGAACAGGCTGCGCCCGGGAGACGTGCTCACCCATTGCTTCCGCCCATTCCCCAATGCGCCCTATGGGGCACAGGGCAAGATCAAGCCGGCCATTGAAGCCGCGAGGAAGCGCGGAGTCTTTTTCGATGTCGGCCACGGCATGGGGTCTTTTTCTTTCAAGACAGCGCGCACCATGCTGGCGAACAGCTTTCAGCCCGACACAATTTCTTCCGACATTCACAAGCTCTGCATCAATGGGCCTGCCTTTGACCAGGTCACTACCATGTCGAAATTCCTGTGTCTCGGAATGACACTCACAGAAGTCATCGCCGCTTCGACATCAAATGCCGCCCTTGTCCTGAAAAGGCCGGAACTGGGTTCGCTCAAACCGGGTTCCGCCGGAGATGCAACCATACTGACCGTCGATGATGGCCGCTTCGACTACCTCGATACAGTTGGCGAACACTTGATCGGTGACCGCAAGATCAACTCACGCGGTGTTGTCATCGCCGGCAAATGGTGGTGGCCGAACTAGCACTATTTGAGTTCGATTTCGACGAAGGCATAGTCGCTGTCATTGGCGTTGATCACGTCATGCTCAACCCCGGCATTGCGGAAGTAGGCTACGCCTTTCTTCATCTCCGCATGGGAGATTCCATTGGAGGTCTCCAGCCTGACCTTCCCATCCATGAGCGGCACCACCACATAATCGTGGCCATGGTGGTGCCAGCCGGTGTTGGCGCCCGGCTTGAAGCGGTATTCGGTGACGATGACCCGCTCATTTTCTACGTGCTTAATGGCTTCCGCCGTGCCGTGGGGGGAGGTTTCGCTCAATTCAATCTCCTGCTACAGGACAGCCCAATTCCACTGTTCCAGAGGAAACAATGACTTTTTCGGCCGTCAATACCAGACGCCAGTCCGTGCCCGTCCGTGTGGCCAATGTGCAGGTGGGCGGCGGCGCGCCAATCGTTGTCCAGTCCATGACCAACACGGATACAGCGGACGCCAAGGCTACGGCCCAGCAAGTGGCTGACCTCGCAAGGGCAGGCTCCGAGTTGGTCCGCATCACCGTGGACCGCGAAGAGTCCGCCGCCGCT
>JAIBJH010000044.1 GCA_020029455.1 Hyphomicrobiales bacterium | reverse complement strand
CAGCCTGCACACCAGCGTGACATTGGACCCCGTGGTGCGGAAAACGCGCATGCGGCTGGTCTGGACGCCGTATCAGGCGACAGCTGCTGAAGTTAAATGTTTTTCCAGTGCCATTGGCCGCATGGGCAAGGGCTGGGATTCAGGCATGGAGAAGCTTGCAGCCCTTCTCGAAGAACTTTGAGACGTCTTACCGCTCGACGCACATGGCAATGCCCATGCCACCGCCGATGCAAAGCGTGGTCAATCCCTTCTTCGCCTTGGCGCGCTTCATCTCGTGAAGCAGAGTGATGAGTACGCGGGCGCCCGATGCACCGATGGGATGACCAATTGCAATGGCCCCGCCATTGACATTCACCCTGGCGGGATCCCAGCCCATGTCCTTGTTGACGGCGCAGGCTTGCGCGGCGAAGGCCTCATTGGCCTCCACGAGATCAAGGTCACCAGCCTTCCAGCCAGCCCTTTGCAGTGCCAGCTTCGAGGCGGGGATGGGGCCGGTGCCCATGACCGCCGGATCAACGCCGGCGGTGGCCCAGGAGGCGATGCGGGCCAGTGGTTCTAGCCCACGCTTTGCGGCATCGGCGGCCGACATGAGGATCAGAACAGCGGCACCGTCATTGATGCCGGAGGCATTGGCGGCGGTCACGGTGCCATCCTTCTGGAAAGCCGGGCGCAGCTTCTGCACGCTTTCGAGCGTCACGCCCTTCTTGATATATTCGTCGTCGGCGACCACCACATCGCCTTTGCGGCCAGCGATGGTGACGGCAATGATTTCATCCTTGAACTTTCCGGCGGCCTGGGCGGCCTCTGCCTTGTTCTGCGAGGCGACGGCGAATGCATCCTGGGCATCGCGGGTGATCTGCCACTGCTTGGCGACGTTCTCGGCGGTCGTTCCCATGTGATAGCCGTTGAAGGCATCCCACAACCCGTCCTTGATCATGGTGTCGATGAAGTTCCAGTCGCCCATCTTCACGCCATCGCGCAAATGCGCCGCGTGTGTGGACCTCGACATGCTCTCCTGCCCGCCCGCAGCGACAATCGCCGACGAACCATCGGCGATCTGCTGGGCGCCGAGCGCCACGGCTCTGAGGCCTGACCCGCAGACCTGGTTGATGCCCCAGGCGGTCGCCGAATTAGGAATGCCGGCGTGGATAGCCGCCTGCCGTGCCGGGTTCTGGCCCTGGGCGGCGGTCAAAACCTGGCCCAAAATCACCTCGTTCACTTCGTCAGGAGAAACTTTGCCGCGCTCCATCGCGGCTTTCAGCGCCACCGTGCCGAGCTGGGCTGCCGTTTGCGAGGCGAGTGCGCCATTGAAGGAGCCGACCGGCGTTCTGGCGGCAGAAACGATGACGACCTCGGTGGACATGGGGAACTCCTCGCGGTGGATGATGTTTCAGGTCTCTATGGCAGAGATTGTAACCATGTTGCAATGCGTCAATAGTCCTTAGCAGGCGCAATACCGCTTTTGACTTGCAATTGTGCGGTGCATCGCGCAGATTTTCGCAGTGCAGAAGCCTCG
This sequence comes from Hyphomicrobiales bacterium, assembly GCA_020029455.1. Taxonomy (GTDB): domain Bacteria; phylum Pseudomonadota; class Alphaproteobacteria; order Rhizobiales; family Aestuariivirgaceae; genus Aestuariivirga. The sequence continues at coordinate 12,447 of JAIBJH010000044.1, read as the reverse complement.
GGGTTTCAGCCCCTCGGTTCGGGAGAGAGTTTCGTGAGTGACGACACTGCAGGGCAGGGACAGACCGCCCAAGCGCCGGGACAGGGCGCCAGTTCCGGTGGAGGGCAAGGCCCATCCAAATCCGCCATCGTGATCAAGAAATACGCCAACCGGCGGCTCTACAATACCGCCACTTCCACCTATGTGACGCTGGATGACCTTTCCCGCATGGTGAAGGAAGGCCAGGATTTCGCCGTCTATGACGCCAAGACGGGGGAGGACATCACCCGCTCGGTCCTGACGCAGATCATCTTCGAGGAAGAGAACAAGGGCGAGAACACGCTGCTTCCCATCAATTTCCTGCGCCAGCTCATCCGCTTCTACGGCGATAGCATGCAGAGCATGGTGCCGGGTTACCTCGAATTCTCCATGGGCAATCTGCTCAAGGACCAGGAGAAGCTGCGCCGCCAGATGCTGGAAAGTTTCGGTGGTGATGCCTTCAAGACCATGGAAGAGACAGCCAAGCGCAATATGCAGCTCTTCCAGGATGCGCTGAAAATGTTTCCGGGCTTTTCCGGCGGTTTCCCGTCAGGCTTTCCAAACCCGTTCGCGCCCGCAGCGACAGAGTCACCTGCGAGCAAGCCCCAAGCCGCAAGCGGTCCTTCCAAGGATGATCTCCAGTCGCTGAAGGACGAGCTTGCCGCAATGCAGCAGAAGATTGACGCGCTGAACCGGAACTAAGACGCGATGGCGTAGTCGCCTGGTTCTTCCGCAGCCTCATCATTCCGGCCGAAGGATGAATGCAGGTTCTGCAGGAGTGCCTTGAGCTCCTGGAGCTGGTGATCGAGCTCCGCATCAGTGACGGCCGCAGCTTCGGGCCTAGGCTCAGTCTCTGTCTCAGCCGCGATCTCAGTCTCAGTCTCTGGCGCGACTTCAAATTGCAGTGACTCTTCGCCTTCACTTTTCTCCCAGGGCTCGATGATCGACGGTTCGCCAACCAGATTGCCCTGAAGAAAATCGACACCAATCTCCGCCAGGGCCTCGGCCTCTTCCTGCGATTCGACCCATTCGCCGACCACTTTCATTCCCAGGGCATGGGCCAGTTCCACCATGGAGCGCACATAGACGCCATTGCCGCCGGCCTCGCTCAACTTGCGGCACAGGGAACCGTCGAGCTTGATTACGGAAACAGGAAGTTCCTTGAGGTTCCGGTAAGAGGTGAGGCCAGCGCCGAAGTCGTCGATGGCGATGCGGCATCCGGCATTCTGCAGGTCTTTGAGGAAGGCGCGGGTGCCGGGGCAGTCGGCGAGGGCGGCGGTCTCGGTCACTTCAACGAAGAGGCGCGAGGAAAGTTCCGGGGCGCTTGCCAAGGCATCGAGAATCTGGGCGTTCCAGCGCGGGTCCCTCACGGTTGTCGCGGAGAGATTGATCGAAAGCGTGGCCAGGGGATGGCGGGCGAGCGTTGAGAGGGCCAACTGCACGACGGCGCGGTCGATGAGGCGAATGAGGCCGAGCTTCTCGGCCACCGGCACCAGGTGGCCTGCAGTCACCAGTTCGCCGGTTGAGTCCTGCATGCGCAGCAGGGCCTCGTGGAAGAAAGGCTTGCCGTCCTTTGCTTCGCAGACGGGCTGGAAGGCGAGCTTGAAGCGGTCGCCGCGCAGGCACGAGACAATCTCCGTGGCGCAACGGGCATTGAGCAACCTTTCCGCCGTCTTCTGTTCGGACGATTCGTAAAGCGAATAGCCATCGCCAGGCAGCTGCAGGGCTTCGCTCAGGGCCTCCTCGGCGCAGGCAGCAGCGGTCGGTGCAGTATCGGCTGTCGCCGGCAGGTTCACTGCGCCGATCGATATCAAGGCCCAGATCGGGCCCAGCGATGTTTCGATCACATTGTCCCTGATGGCGCGCATGAAGCGTTCAAGGGCGGGGGCCAGTTCATCGGGCCTGCAGCCGTTGAGAATGATGCCGAACTTGGCGCGCGAGTAACGGGCAATGGCATCGCCGATGCGCATAACCTTGCGCAGCCTCTCGGCAATGGCGGCGATCACCTCATCGGCCACTTCATAGCCATAGGTATCGTTCATGACATCGAGATTGTTCACGGCGAGAAGGACAAAGGCGCAGGAGGTTTTTTCGCCGCGCGCGTGGGCGATCGCCTCATCAAGGGCTTTCAGCATGCGGGCCCGGTTCATCATGCCCGTCAGGTCATCGCTGCTGGCGAGGAAGTTCATCTCCTGGTCGTGGATGTGGCGGTTTTCGATGACGCGCAGTGTGCCATAGACGAGGGCAGGCCCGGTCTCGGCCGTGCCATACCAGCGGCCGCAATCCTCAACCCACAGGGACTGCTGGTTCTGCCTGCCCTTGGGGCGGAAGCGGTATTCGATCTCAAAGGGAATGCCGTCCACGCGCGTCTCGCGGTGGCTTGCTCCCATCACGGTATCATAGCGGCTCGTGACATTGCTGCTGTCGAGGAAATCGGCAAACTTGCGGCCCGTGGTGATCACCGAAACATCGCATTGCAGCACCTCACCGGCATTGCCGCTCCAGCTGATGGTATCGTCGATGACGTTCCAGCAATAGGCTGCGCTTCCCGCGGCTGCGTGGGCGCGCAAGATGGCATCCAGCTCCATGGGGTCCGGCGCCGGCCCGGCGATGTCCGGCGCACTGGGCGGCGGGGAGATTTGCTCGTCCAGGGTAAAACGATTGTCGAGTGTGCCGTCCAAAAGCGCCTCCAGTGCCGATGCAATGCGGAGGGGCGCTCCCCGTGCTGGCCCCCGCAGGGGCAACTCTAGGGGCGGGCTGGTAAAGATTCAGGGAAACACCATGCTTAACAACTGGTCAAAAGCCCGCCGCGAAGCCATCCTTCCTCGGATCGGAACCGCCAATGAGAAGACCGGTCTTGGCATCGATGCGAATGATCTGGCCGCCGCCTAAGAGCTCACCTGCGTCAGCGATCTTATGTCCGCGGCGCGCCAGGTCACGCCTGACGGCTTCGCTGACTGCGTTTTCGCATTCCACTACACCGCCCGATGGCACAAGTCGCGGCAGGTCAAGCGAGGCCTGCGGATCGAGGCCATAGACATAGGTGTTGAGCACCATATTGACATGGCCCATGGGCTGGAAGTCGCCACCCATGACACCGAAGACCATGTCGTTGCGGCCGTCCTTTGTGGCGAGGGCCGGAATGATGGTATGGAGTGGGCGCTTTGACGGCGCGATCACGTTTGGATGATTTGGCTCGCAGGAAAAACCTGCGCCCCTGTTCTGGAGGGTGATGCCTGTCTTCTCGGTGGTGATGCCAGCGCCGAAGCTCCAATAGATGGAATTGATGAAGGAACAGCACAGGCGGTTCTGGTCGACGACGGCAAGATAGACCGTATCGGACGGCGGGAGATTGACTGCGATGTCTTGTGCCCGGTCGGGCGAGATGCTTGCGGCAAGTTGCACTGCAAATTTTTCCGAGAGCAGTTCCGCGACAGGAACTTCCGCAAAATCCGGATCGGCCATGTGCCTGCTGCGCAAGGCCCAGGCCCGCTTCAGCGCTTCGATCTCCAGGTGTTTGCGCTGGGGTGAGTCCGGCTCGAAGCGCGCGAGTTCAAAATGCCTGAGGATGTTGAGTGCGATCAAAACCGTGAGGCCCTGTCCCGAGGGCGGGATTTCCCAAATATCGGTGCCGAGAAAATTTGTTGAGATTGGTGTCACCCAATCGGCTCTCGTTGCTGCGAAGTCTTCCTTTGTGAGCAGGCTGCCCTTTGCCTGCAGCGTTGCCAGCGTGTCGGCCGCGATCGTTCCATTGTAGAAAGCATTGCGGCCTTCGCTGGCGATCTGCCGGAGAGTCTTGGCCAATGCGGGATAGCGCATGACTTCGCCGGCAAGGGGCGCGCGGCCCTGCAAAAGATAGTGCGTGGCCGCACCGGGATCGCGCCCAAGCGTCGCAACCAGCTCGGGCCAGTCGCGGGCAACACGTGGGCCCGTTGGAACACCTTGCTCGGCAAGCGCAATGGCAGGCTGCAACGCTTCTGCCAGCGAAATGGAACCATGAGCTTTCAATAACGTGTCCCAGGCATCGATCGCGCCCGGCACCGTGACGGCATGAATGGAATGAGGATCAATGGTGCGGAGGCCCGATTGTTTGAGCCATTGAGCCGTTGCCGATCTGGCGCTGCGGCCCGCGCCATTCAACCCAACACGCTTGCCATCGGGCCAGGCAATGATGGCGAAGCAGTCGCCGCCGATGCCCGTCATGTGGGGTTCGGTGATGCAGAGAACGGCGGAGGCCGTCACCGCCGCATCAACGGCGTTTCCGCCCTTTTTCATGACATCAAGGGCCGCCAGGGTTGCCGCTGGCGATGAAGTCGCGGCCATGGCCTTTTGGGCAAAGGCAAGGGGCCGGCTGGGCCAGTTGGGCATTGCGGTCATGGTGCACTGCCCAAGGTATCTGCCAGTAACTTTGCTGCACCGCACAGCATTTGCCCATTCGTTATGCAAATTTCACATCGATCAGTCATTGTTTTGCCTTTTATGGGTCATTTTTCGCTTTTGAACGGGCAAATGCCGGTCATTCTGGCAGTCACGGCATTGGTAAAATTTTGTTAATCTGTTGTTATACATTGGGTAAATGCTGCTATGCAATATTTGCATTTCTCGTTCTGTTGCACCGCACATATATTTCGTTCGTCAAAGAAAGAAACGACTAACCGGAAATTCGTCCGGTCCGAAACTGAAAGAAAGGATATACCCATGTTTGAAGCACTCAAGACCCGCATTTCCACCTGGAAGCGTTATAGCCGCACCGTTTCGGAGCTGCGCGCGCTGTCCAACCGCGAGCTCTCTGACCTTGGCATTCTGCGCGCCGACATCGAGCGCGTGGCCCGCGAGGCGGTTCGCTAAGCCCATGTCACTCCTCTCCACGCCGGCTCATGCCCTGGTGCGGAAGCTGCGGCTCAAACGCTATCGCAGCGTCCGTGCCGAGCTGGAGCAACTCAGCGAAGCTGACCTCCGGGACATTGGCATCAAGCGCTATCAACTGGGCCATGCGGCCCGCGTGAAGGCCCTGAACTAGGACCTTCCAGCAAGAGTTCCTCCCGGGGCCTGTCATGGCGAAAGCTGTGGCGGGCCCCACCCTTTTATGGGCCCAATTTGTGGGATGAGCCCATTGCCGCTATGGTGCGGCCATCACTTCTGATTGCGATTTCCATACATGCTCTATGCAGAAATACTGGTCCTGGCGTTGCTGACGGCCATCAACGGCTTGCTCGCCATGTCGGAAATGGCGATTGCCTCCTCGCGCATGTCGAAGCTCAAGTCTCTTGCCGAGCAGAATGTCAAAGGCGCCAACAGGGCCATGGCCCTTGCTTCCGATCCGGGGCGTTTTCTCTCCACGGTACAGATCGGCATCACCCTCGTCGGCATTCTGGCCGGCGCCATATCGGGTGCAACCTTGGGGCTTCGCCTTTCAGGCTGGCTCGAAAGCATCAGCGTTCCCGATCGCCTGGCCGAGCCTATTGGTTTTGGCGTTGTCGTTGGCGCCGTCACCTATTTTTCCCTGATCATCGGCGAGCTGGTGCCAAAGCAATTGGCCTTGCGCAACCCGGAGCGGATTGCCTGTCTCGTCTCGCCGGGCATGACTTTGCTGGCGCGGATCGCCGCGCCCATTGTCTGGCTTCTCGACAGATCGGGACGGCTTGTGCTGCGCCTGCTCGGGCAAAGCAGGGCCAAGGATGAGACGGTCACCGATGCCGAAATCCATTCCTTGATTGCGGAGGCGGAAAGCGCCGGTGTCATTGAACCGGAAGAGCGCAGCATGATCTCTGGCGTCATGCGGCTTGGCGACCGTCCGGTGCGCTCGGTGATGATCCCCAGGGCCGATGTGGAAATGGTGGATCTCAAGGCCTCCCTCGCGGAGGTTGGCGCGCAGCTTGCCAAAAGCGGATACTCGCGTTTCATCGTCTATGACGGCAATCCCGACAATGTGGTGGGTGTGGTGCAGGCGCGCGATATTGCCTCGGCCTATTTGCGCGGCCGCAAGCCGAAGCTGCGCCAGCTCGTCAAGCAGGCGGAGGTTTTTCCCGATACGCTGGATGCGCTGGAAGCGATCGAGCGCTTGAAGCAATCGCCGGTGCATCTGGGTCTGGTGGTTGACGAGTATGGCCATTTCGAAGGCGTGGTGACGACGGCCGACATATTGGAAGCCATCATGGGGGCATTCCGCGAGGAAAAGCGTCCGGTGGAGCCGGAAGTCGTGGAGCGGGCCGATGGCTCGTTGCTGATTTCGGGGTGGGCACCAATCGAGAATGTTTTTGCCACGCTTGGCCTGTCAGTCCCCGAAAAGGCTGGCTATCACACCATGGCAGGCTTTGCGCTTGAGCATTTCAGCCGCTTGCCGGAGATAGGTGAGAGCTTCACCTACAGGGGCTTCGAGTTTGAAGTTGTTGACCTGGACGGCCGCCGCATCGACAAGCTGCTGGCCAGCCGCAAGGTTGTGGCTACCCACAGGATCAAGACATGATGGAGATCGGGAGTCACAGACACCACACATTTCCCGGTGTGCCTCTGGCGCTGGGCTCGGCTCTGCTATTCGGATTGACGCCGCCGCTTTCGAAATTGCTCCTCACGGATATTTCGCCGCTGATGCTGGCAGGGCTTCTCTACCTCGGCGCAGGTCTTGGCCTTGGAGCCTATCTCCTCATCGCCAAGACATATGGAAAGCGTCAGGAGGCAGGCCTCGTTCGAAAGGACGTGCCTTGGCTTCTGCTCGCCATTCTTGCTGGGGGCATCGCGGGACCTATTCTCCTCATGGTGGGATTGTCGCGCACGGCGGCGGGCAGCGCTTCGCTGCTGCTCAACATGGAAAGCCTCTTCACCATGGGTATTGCCTGGGTGGTATTCAGGGAGAATGTGGACCGGAGACTTCTGCTGGGCGCCTTTGCCATTCTGGTGGGTGCCGTCCTGTTATCATGGCAAGGCGAAGGCCTCTCCGTCGATACAGGTGCATTACTCGTGATGGGGGCGTGCCTTGCCTGGGGCATCGACAATAATCTGACACGCAATATTTCGGCGGCCGATCCCATTGCCATTGCCTGCATCAAGGGGCTGGTTGCGGGCAGCGTCAACACCGCGATTGCCTTTGCAAATGGGGCCGGTCTGCCGCTTGCGCTCTATGCAACGGGTGGCGCAGTTCTGGGCCTTTTCGGCATTGGTGTCAGCCTAGTGCTGTTCATTCTTGCGTTGCGCCATCTCGGCACAGCGCGCACCGGGGCCTATTATTCGCTGGCGCCTTTCGTTGGCGCGGCCATTGCCATTCTGGTTCTCGGGGAGCCTGCGACGTGGCGCTTCCTTCTTGCCGCCGCACTCATGGGGTTTGGCTTGTGGATGCACTTGTCAGAGAACCACAGTCATGTTCATGAGCATGAAGAACTGGAACATGATCATCTGCATGTTCATGATGAACACCACCATCACGCCCATGGGCCTGATGCTCCGGCTGGAGAGCCGCATAGTCACCGGCACCGCCACACGCCCATGCGGCACAAGCATCCGCATTATCCGGACATTCATCACCGCCACAGCCACTCGCATTGACGGAACCTGCCATGTGGTTTGAGATCATGGCCCTGCAGCGCGAGATCCAACAAAGCGTTGCTGCCTCCATGCGGGCGTTGGCCGATGGCGCAGGTGCCGGTGAGATCATGCTGATGCTGCCCATGGCGGTGTTCTTCGGTGCCGTCCATGCCCTGACGCCAGGGCATAGCAAATCCTTTCTGGCGGCCTATGTGGCGGGGTCGGGCGTGTCGCTGCCGCGGGCCCTTTCAACTTCACTTGTGTTGTCGCTCACCCATGTCGGCATGGCGGTGCTGATTGCGGTCCTCGGCTTGCAGATTGTCTCGCCACTGCTCGGCAGCGCAGGCCGTTCATTCCTGCTCGAAGGCTTGAGCAGAGGTGTGTTGCTTTTGGTGGGCGGCTTCATGATCTGGCGCGCTGTGCGGCCGGCTCATGGGCATTCCGAATCAAGCGCCCTTCACCATGGCGGGGTTGGATTTGCGGCGGGGCTCATTCCTTGCCCACTCACGCTCTTTGTGATGAGTTTTGCCCTGGCTCGCAATGTTCCGTTGGCGGGGTTGAGCTTTGCCGCTGCCATGTGGCTGGGCGTTGCTGCAACATTGGCAATTCTGGCCCTGACGATCGCCCTCTTTCGTGACCGGGTCAACGCTACCTTGGCATGGCTTGGAGCCGATGGCCAAATGGCAGCCCGGGTGCTCGAAGGGGCGGGTGGCGCTATGCTTCTTGCCCTGGCCATGGTGGCGCTCTGGTCCGGCTGACTGAATAGCGGCAATAGGCGCATTTTGGCCAATCGAATCGCTGTTGCGAGTCCAAAAGCCTTATGTTAGGCACCGCCCCGCGGTGGGGAATCCCGCAGCGCAGCGTGAAGCTTCAAGCCAAGCGCTTCCTTACACAATTCAATGACTTGGGCGGGCTTTCGAGCGTCTAGCCCGGGGTCCTTTTGAAAGATTGATCGTGGCAACAACAGATCAAGCGCAATCAGGTGTGGCCGGCCGCTATGCGTCGGCGCTCTTTGATCTCGCAAGCGAAGACAAATCCGTGCCCGCAACGGGCGATGCCCTTTCTTCCTTCGCAACCCTGATCGAAGGATCGGATGACCTGAAGCGCCTGTTGCGCTCGCCCGTTTTCAAGGCGGAAGACCAGGAAGAAGCGATCTCCTCACTCGCCGCCAAGGCCGGCATCGATGGCCTTGCATTGAATTTCCTGAAACTGATGGCGAAGAACCGCAGGCTCGCCGCCGTGCCGGATGCCATTTCCGCCTATCAGGCGCTGGTTGCCAAATCGAAGGGCGAAGTGACGGCTGAAGTCACATCGCCTGAAAAACTTTCAGACAAGCAGCTCACTGATCTCAAGGCCGCGCTCAAGTCTGCCGTTGGCAGCGATGTGGCGCTAACGCCCAAGGTCAATCCCGCCATATTGGGCGGCCTCATCGTCAAGGTGGGAAGCCGCATGGTGGACAATTCGCTTCTCACCAAACTCAATTCACTCAAATCCGCCATGAAGGGACTAGCCTGATGGATATCCGCGCCGCAGAAATTTCCTCCATCCTTAAAAAGCAGATCAAGGACTTCGGCAAGGAAGCCCAGGTTGCCGAAATCGGCCAGGTGCTCTCGGTCGGCGACGGCATCGCCCGCGTCTATGGCCTCGATAATGTGCAGGCCGGTGAAATGGTCGAGTTCAACGGCGGCATCAAGGGCATGGCCTTGAACCTCGAAACCGACAATGTCGGCGTCGTGATCTTCGGCTCCGACCGCGACATCAAGGAAGGCGATACGGTGAAGCGCACCGGCGCCATCGTGGAAATTCCTGTCGGCAAGGAACTCCTGGGCCGCGTCGTTGATCCGCTCGGTAATCCGATTGACGGCAAGGGTCCGATCAAGGCGAAGCAGAAGTCGCGCGTTGACGTGAAGGCGCCCGGCATCATTCCGAGAAAGTCCGTGCACGAACCAATGGCCACGGGTCTCAAGGCCATTGACGCACTGATCCCGGTGGGCCGCGGGCAACGTGAGCTCGTCATCGGCGACCGCCAGACCGGCAAGACCGCCATCATTCTCGACACCATCCTTAACCAGAAGCCCATTCACATTGCTGGCCCTGAGAAGGACAAGCTCTATTGCGTTTACGTCGCCTGCGGCCAGAAGCGCTCAACCGTGGCCCAGTTCGTCAAGGTTCTCGAAGACAATGGCGCGCTTGAATACTCCGTGATCATCGCGGCCACCGCTTCTGATCCGGCACCACTTCAGTATCTCGCACCCTTCGCAGGCTGCACCATCGGTGAATATTTCCGCGACAACGGCATGCATGCGCTGATCGCCTATGACGATCTCTCAAAGCAGGCCGTGGCTTACCGCCAGATGTCGCTGCTCTTGCGCCGCCCGCCGGGCCGCGAAGCCTATCCGGGTGACGTGTTTTATCTCCACTCGCGTCTTCTCGAGCGTGCCGCGAAACTCAATGAAGACAATGGCGCGGGTTCGCTCACGGCGCTTCCCGTCATCGAAACCCAGGCCAATGACGTGTCGGCCTATATCCCGACCAACGTGATTTCGATCACCGACGGCCAGATCTTCCTTGAAACTGATCTCTTCTATCAGGGCATCCGCCCTGCGGTGAACGTCGGCCTCTCGGTGTCGCGCGTCGGCTCCTCAGCTCAGACCAAGGCGATGAAGCAGGTTGCCGGCAAGATCAAGGGCGAGCTGGCGCAGTACCGCGAAATGGCGGCGTTTGCGCAATTCGGCTCGGACCTTGATGCCGCCACGCAGAAGCTCCTCAATCGTGGCGCACGCCTCACCGAACTTCTGAAGCAGGGCCAGTTCTCGCCGCTCAAGATGGAAGAGCAGGTGGTGTCGATCTATTCAGGCGTCAACGGCTATCTCGATCCGCTCCCCGTCAACAAGGTCAAGGCCTTTGAGGATGGGCTCCTGCGTCTGATGCGCGACAAGCATGCCGATGTGCTCGATGCCATTCGCACCGAGAAGGCCATCTCCGATGCCACGGGCACCAAGCTCAAGGCGGCGGTCGACGCCTTCGCCAAGACCTTCGCGTAGGCCGCTGCCAGACATGAGCATTGCCGATAACAACAAACACCGTCACCCCTGCGAAGGCAGGGGTCCCGCTTCTTCGCGGGTTGTGACGGCCCAAAGCTGGATTCCCGCCTTCGCGGGAATGACGGCTGAGAGTGTGGTGACTCCATGCCATCATTGAAAGACTTGAGAAACCGCATCGCCTCGGTGAAGGCGACGCGGAAAATCACCAAGGCGATGCAGATGGTCGCCGCGGCGAAGCTGCGCCGTGCCCAGGAAGCGGCGGTTGCGGCCAGGCCCTATTCGCAGCGCATGAGCGCGGTGCTTGGCAATCTCGCCTCCTCCATGGTCGGCCAGGAAGGGGCGCCGAAGCTTCTCGCCGGTACCGGATCGGATAAAACTCATCTGCTTGTTGTGGCGACAGCCGAGCGTGGATTGTGCGGTGGCTTCAACTCGTCGATCGTCAAGATCGCGCGTGAACATGCCGACCGCCTGTTGCGCGAGGGCAAGACAGTCAAGATCATGACTGTCGGCAAGAAGGGCAATGACTCGCTGAAGCGTCTCTATGGCCGATACATCATCGAGGCCGTGGATTTCCGTGGCGTCAAGGCGCTGGATTTTTCCCATGCCGATGGTGTTGCCCAGAAAATCCTTTCGCGCTTCGAGGCCGGCGAGTTCGATGTGGCAACGCTGTTCTTCTCGGAATTCAAGTCGGTGATTTCACAGAAGCCGACGGCATTGCAGATGATCCCGGCTACAGTTCCGGAAGGCAAGGCCCCAGATCTTGCGGGCGCCATCTATGACGCGGAGCCCGATGAGGCGACGATCCTTGCCGATCTCCTGCCGCGCAACATTGCGGTTCAGGTGTTCCGCGGGCTTCTCGAAAACGCAGCATCGGAGCAAGGTGCGCGCATGTCCGCCATGGACAATGCCACGCGTAACGCCGGCGACATGATCAACAAGCTGTCGATCAAGTACAACCGCCAGCGCCAGGCGCAGATCACCAAGGAACTCATCGAAATCATTTCCGGCGCGGAAGCGCTGTAACGTACTCGAAGGTAAGGACAGACAGTCATGGCCAAGAAAGCAACATCCTCTTCAATGGCGGGCGCGACGGGTCGCGTCACGCAGGTCACGGGCGCCGTCGTGGACGTGGCCTTTGACGGCGAGCTGCCGCAGATCCTGAACGCGCTTGAGACCATGAACGGTGAAAACCGCCTGGTCCTGGAAGTGGCACAGCATCTGGGTGAAAACACGGTGCGCACCATCGCCATGGATTCGACCGAAGGCCTGGTGCGCGGGCAGGCGGTGCGCGATACCGACTCATCCATCACCGTTCCGGTCGGCAAGGAAACCCTGGGCCGCATCATGAACGTCATCGGCGAGCCGATTGACGAAGCAGGGCCGATCAAGACCAAGCTGCGCCGTCCCATCCATGCGCCGGCTCCTGAATTCACCGAGCAGTCGACGGAAGCTGAAATTCTTGTGACCGGCATCAAGGTCGTCGATCTTCTGGCGCCTTATGCCAAGGGCGGCAAGATCGGGTTGTTCGGTGGTGCGGGCGTCGGCAAGACGGTGCTCATCCAGGAGCTCATCAACAACATCGCCAAGACGCATGGCGGCTATTCGGTGTTCGCCGGGGTGGGTGAGCGCACCCGCGAAGGCAACGATCTCTATCACGAGTTCATCGAGAGCAAGGTCAACGCCGATCCGCATGATCCGAAGTCGGACGTGCAATCGAAGTGCGCGCTGGTGTTCGGCCAGATGAACGAGCCGCCGGGTGCGCGTATGCGCGTGGCGCTGTCGGGCCTCACCGTCGCCGAGCATTTCCGCGACCAGGGCCAGGACGTGCTGTTCTTCGTCGACAACATCTTCCGCTTCACGCAGGCCG
>JAIBJH010000228.1 GCA_020029455.1 Hyphomicrobiales bacterium | reverse complement strand
AACGCCCACGCCATGACGACGCATTTTGACGCCACAACAATACTTTCCTCTCGCGGTGCAAGCGCCGATGAAGGCGCCATCATCCGCATGTCCCAGCGTACGCGGGAGCTGCGCGCGCAAGGCCGCGATGTGGTGGCCCTCACCCTCGGCGAGCCGGACTTCGATACACCAACGAACATCAGGGATGCCGCAACGCGCGCCCTGGAAGCAGGGCACACACACTATGCGCCGGTCGCTGGAATACCAGAACTGCGCGAAGCCATTGCCCGGAAACTGCAGGCCGAGAACGGCCTCGCCTACCAGGCGGGCAACGTCGTCCTCGCCAATGGCGTTAAGCAGGCCATCAACAACGCAATATTATCGGTTATCGGCCCCGGTGACGAAGTGATCATCCCTGCCCCGTTCTGGTTGTCCTACGAGGCAAGCATCCGCTTCGCCGGCGGAACGCCAGTTATCCTGCCTGCGACAGTAGATGAAGGCTACAAAGTGCCTGCGACCCGGATTGCCGCCGCCCTGACAGAGCGCAGCAAACTTCTCATCATCAACAGCCCCTCCAATCCATCTGGAGCAGTCTGGAGCCGTGCCGAACTGGAAGCGGTTGCAGGAGTTGTCGCCAGCCACCCGCGGCTCATGGTCATGTCCGATGAAATTTATGAGTACATCCTGTTTGACGGCGAAGTGACTTCCTTCGGTTCCCTGCCCGGCATGCTGGAGCGAACTATTACGCTCAACGGATTCTCGAAAGGCTTTGCCATGACCGGCTGGCGTCTCGGCTACGCCGCAGCACCTGAGCCCATCGCAAAAGCCATGGCCCGCATGCAGAGCATTATCTCGGCGGGTGCCAACGCCTTTGTGCAACATGCCGCGATCGAGGCCTTGAACGGGCCTCGAGACGACGTCAAACTGATGCGCGAAACCTATAGACTGAGGCGCGACAGAGTAATGGCTGCCCTCACCACCATGAAAGGTGCGCGCATTGGCGCTATCCCTGCCACTTTCTATGCCTTTCCTGATGTATCAGGCGCACTCGGCAAGAAAGCTGGAAATCATGTGGTGAACACCACTGAGGAACTGTGCGACTGGTTGCTCGAAGAACACGGCGTTGCCACTGTTCCGGGCTCCGCCTTTGGCGCGCCACAATCAATCCGGCTTTCCTTTGCAACAGGTGATGCGGCGTTGGAAAAGGCACTCAAGCGGCTGGAAGCCGCTTTCGCTGCGCTGCACTGAGACGAACTAGGTGCGCTATTCCGCTGCGTGCTTCTGGGCGGCCGCGACTTGCTCGTTGTCATTGCCTAGCGCACCGCCAACATTCGCCGCCGCCTTCACCATCTTTGTGATGACCTTGCGCTCGCGGCGCGCCTGCCGGGTTTCACGGAACACTGTGGGCGCTGCGAGAAGCACCGGCGTCATGATGAGAGTCAGGACCGTTGCTAAAAGCAGACCGAAGACCATGGCGGTCGACAAGTGCACCCACCAGGCGCTGGTCATCGAACCGATTGCAATGTGGCGCGTGAAGAAGTTGACGTTCAACTCAAACACCATCGGCAGAAGTCCGAGCATGGCGGTGATCGAGGTCAGCAGCACGGGCCGCATGCGTTGCGAGCAGGTGCGGATTGCCGCCTCGATACCGTTCTGGCCCGCATCGCGCAGCCTGTGAAAGGTGTCGATCAGCACAATAGAGTGGCTGACCACAACACCGCCCAGCGCCATGATGCCGGTGCCGGTCATGATCACCGAAAAATACTGGCCGGTGACCAGCATGCCCAGCAACACGCCGACCGTCGACATGATCACTGTCGAAAGCGTGATCATCACATGGTAGAAGCTGTTGTACTGCACGATCAGGATCATGAACATCATGAACACCGAAGCGGCCAGTGCCTTCATCAGGAATTCCGATGATTTTTGCTGGTCCTCGTCGGCGCCACGGAACTTGAAGTTCACGCCCTGGGGCCAGGTCTGCTTGCCGATCCACTGTTCAAGCTCTGCTACCTTGTCGTTGCCCAGGAAGCCAGGTGCTGCGTTGGCCTTAACGAAGATGGATGGAACGCCATCGAAACGGTAGAGCACGTTCACCAGCGGTTTCACCGATTGCTTCACAAAGTTTGACATGGGCACAAGACCGCCGGGCGTTGTGAGCTTCATGTCCTGCACGGCCGTGATTGAGCGCTCGGTTTCCGGCAGGCGCACGCGGATATCGATTTCATCCTTGCTGTCGTCGGGGCGATAGGAGCCAACTTTGGCGCCAGTGGTTGCAAGCTGAACCAGTGTTCCGGCTGAAAGGATGTCAGCACCAAAGCGGCCCGCTTCTTCCCGGTCAACGGCCAAAGTCCATTCATAGCCAGGCAGCGGCAGGTCATCGTCAATGTCGCGGATGCCTTCCATGCCATTGGTCATGTGATCTTCGATCTTGTGGGCGGCGGCAAAAGCATCGTCGCGATTTGCGGCGGTGATCTGCAGGCGGATATCCTTGCCGGAGGGCGGACCGCCTTCAAGGGCGCGAACTTCAACGAACGCGCCAGCCACGCCGGATACGGCCGCCTCCAGTTCCTTTTGCAGCTCTTTCCACGGCTTTCGGTGGCCAACAGGATGTAATTCAAGCTGTATCTGGCCAACCACGTCGGCCGGAACGTCCTGGTCGCCAAAAATGCCACCACCGCCGGACTTGGTTCCAGCATAGGTGGCATAGGTCTTGATGCCTTCCACTTTCACGATGAGATTTTCAACCTGGCGGGTGAGCGCCAACTGCTCGGGATTGCCGAGATTGCCGCGGGCACGGACATAGACGTTCACCTGCTCGGGTTCCGTATCAACGAAGAACTCAACGCCAGTTGGGTACATGGCAAAGGTGGTGACGATGCCACCCATCAGGCCGAATACCGCCACACCGACCAAAATCGGGTGGCGGATGATGCGTTCAATGAAACGGAGATAGAGCCCGGTAATGCCTTTCATCTTGCGAAAATCGGCATGCTCATCGTCGGCGAAATGGCCGAATTGCTCCATGGTTTCCTTGTCGGTCTTGCCAATGAAGAAGCCTACCGCGGGCACGAAAACCATGGCGGTTACAAGCGAGGCCGCGAGAACCGTAATGACTGTCACAGGCAGGTAACTCATGAATTCACCGGCAATGCCCGGCCAGAAAAGGAGCGGCAGAAAGGCGGCAATGGTGGTGGCCATGGATGACACGATGGGCCAGAACATGCGCTTGGCGGCGGCAATGTAGGCTTCTTTGGGCACAACGCCCTCGGCCATTTTCCGGTCGGCATATTCAGCCAGCACGATAGACCCGTCGACAAGAATACCGACCGACAGGATCAAGCCGAACATGATCATGATGTTGACGGTGTAGCCCATCAGGGCGATCACCAGGAATCCGATGAGGAACGAGGTGGGAATTGAAATGCCCACGAGTATGCCGGAACGGATGCCGAGCGAGGCAACCACCAGAACCATCACCAGAATAATGGCCAGGATCACGCCATCTTCAAGGGACTGGAGCACGTCCTTGATGGTGTTGGATTGGTCCAGCGCATAGTCGATGTGCATGGCGCTGGGCCAGGTCTTGAGCAAGGTCTCGGCGACCTTTTTTACTTCCTCATTGTTTTCAATGATGTTGGTGCCTTGGCGCTTCACCACTTCAATGGTGATCGCAGGCCTGCCGTTATAGAGCGCAAAGCGGGTGCGGTCCTCGAAGGTGCGGCGGACTTCCGCGGCAACCAGCAGGTTGTTGTGTGAGACGATGTTGTAGATATCAACGGGAGCCAAGCCATAGGCCTCAAGCTTCTGCTTGTTGACAATGATTTCCAGAACCTCGTCGCGCTGGCCGGTCAGCTCCGCCGAGAGAACGCTGGGAATACGCTCAATGGCGTCCTGCAGTTCCTTGGCCTTGGCATCCAGAGTGCGCTCGGGCACGTCGCCTGAAACGGCCACCAGAATTGTGGGCTGCAGGCTGAAATTAATATCCGAAATCGTCGGCGTATTGGCATCGGTCGGCAATTCGGGCGCTGCCTGATCAACCTTCTCACGCACGTCGCGTCCAGCCTTGTCGGTATCCACTTCCGATTCAAATTCAACGATTATGCCAGCATGGCCTTCGCTGGCAATCGAGTTGATCTGCTTCAGGCCTTCAAGACCGCGCAATTTCACTTCGATAGGTTTGATCAGCAAACGCTCCGCGTCCTGCGGTGAAATGCCGGACAGCGAAGTGGAAATGTAGAAAACCGGAATGGTGATATCCGGGTTGCTTTCCTTCGGAATCGTCACGTAGGCAATAAGGCCCGCAATGACCAGCACAAACATGGCGGAGAGAACCGCACGCGGCCGTCTCAGGATTTTGTCGAGCCAACTCATTGTGCCACCTCGGTGGTCTCAACAACAGGTTCAATCTTTTCGCCGTCGCGCACGTAGTCCTGGCCGAGGGTTACAATGTTTACGGAATTTGCAAGGCCCGTAACCCACATGCCGTCAATGTCTTGGGCAATCACTTCCACTGGCGTGAACTGCGTGGTGTTGTCGGCATTAAGAACACGCACGCCAAACTTTCCGGCATCGTTGAGGATCAGCACCGAGCCCGGCAATTTCTGGGCAAGCTGGGGCGGAAGGCCAACAGACAATTGCGTGGTAACCCCTTCACGCATGCGTTCGCCGGGATTGGCAATCTCGAGTTCTACCTTGAATGTGCGGGTGGCGAGATCGGCCGTCTTCGAGATGAAGGTCACCTTGCCATCCACTTCCTCGCCAGTGGCAAGCTTGGCCTTGGCGGTCATGCCTTCGACGACGTAGGGGACGTAGGCTTCGCTGATCTGGACCGCAACGAGCAAAGGATCAAGCTTGCTCAATGTGGCGCAGAGGCCGCCAACTGCAAGAAGGCTTCCGGCTTCTGCCGGTTTTTCGATCAACACACCGTCGACGGGTGCCTTGATGTCGAGATAGCCCGTATTGATTACGATGTTCGTCGCGGCTGCCTGCGCGGCATCGAGCCTTGCCTTGTCTGACCAGAGCTTCGCCTCTGTTGCATAGGAGTTCTTAGCCAGCTTTTGCGTGGCCTCGAAGTCCCGCTGGGCGCTAGCCAAGGCCGCCTTGGCTTGAAGCAATTCAGCCTCGCGGTTAGCCATATCGAGCTTGCACAGAATGTCGCCCGCCTTCACGCTTTGCCCCTGCCTGAACAGGGTTTCCATGATGGTGCCATTGGTGCGTGCCCGGGCATCCACGCGCTTTGAAGCAGCGGTTACGCCATTGGCCGTGACAATGGCGACGCGCGGAATTGCGGTGAAGTTCTTGACCCGCACTTTGAAGAGTTTCTCCGGGGCAGCCTCAACTGCCGCGCCCTCCCCCTCCTGAGAAGTTGCACCCATGATGTAGGGCGAAGCCATCCACAGCCCGAGACCGATGGTGATTGCAGTGGCCCAAATATAGGATTTACGCATAGTGCAACTTCTCCAAATTTCTCGGCGGCAATTAGGGAATTGAGCTGGCTACTCTGCTGCTTCCTGCATCGGCGGTGCTGCTCGCCGTTTCAGTTTCACATCCTGCTTATCCTGCAGGGCGACTGCTTCGCCCTCAGCAGCAACTGAAGTGCGCCGGTCGCGAGCGACGAATGAATAGATCGCAGGCGTGATGAACAGCGTGAACATCGTGCCGATTGTCATGCCCGCGGCAATGACGATGCCGATGTCGAAGCGGCTCTTGGCGCCCGCACCACCTGCAATCAGCAGCGGCACAACGCCGATCACCATGGCCGCGGTCGTCATCAGGATCGGCCGCAAGCGAACAGCGGCTGCTTCCTTGATCGCCGTGTTCTTGTCCAACCCCTGCGTCTCCTGGAGCTTGTTGGCGAACTCCACCATCAGGATGCCGTGCTTGGCGATGAGGCCGATCAGCGTCACCAATCCGATCTGCGTATAGATGTTGATCGTGCCGGAACCGATGTTGAACGGCGGATTGTTCTGCATCGCGCCGTTCACCTGGCCGAGAATCCACAGAACGAACAACGCACCGAACACCGTTGCCGGAAGGCCGACGAGGATGATGAAGGGATCACGGAAGCTCTCGAACTGCGCAGCAAGCACCAGATAGATCAGCAACAGCGCAAAGGCGAAAGTCATGGCAAGCGTATTGCCCTCCTTCACGAACTGACGGCTTTCACCCTTGAAGTCATAGGCCATGCCACGAGGGAACATTTCTGCCGCTTTCTGCTGCAGGAAGGTCACAGCCTCACCCACGGTGCGGCCGGGGAAAGGCACGCCCTGGAGCGTTGCCGAGTTCAGCTGCTGGAACGTCTTCAGGCTGTTCGGCTGCACGGTTTGGCCCACCGTCACGAAGGCCGATAGCGGCACCATATCGCCGCTTGCCGAACGCACACGGTACTTCAAGATCTGCTCGATGTTGGAACGCTCGGTGCGCGGCACCTGCGGGATCACCTGGTAGCTGCGGCCCTCAACGGCAAAGCGATTCACATTGTTACCGCCCAACAGGGTTGCAAGCGTGACACCCACATCCTGCATGGTAACACCGAGCTTGTTGGCCCGGTCCTTGTCGATAATGAGTTCCGCCTGCGGCGTGGAGAAGCGCAAGTCTGCGTTGGTAAAGATGAAGAGCCCGCTCTTTTTGGCTTCCGCGTCAATCTGGTCGAGTGTCGCCGCAAGCTGGGCATAGTCACCGGGATAGGTGATCACAAATTCGACAGGCATCTCGCCTGCGCCAACCGGAATGGATGAAGGCGCGGTCGCAAAGGCGTTGACACCCGCAACACCCATGAACTTGCCCTGCAACTCACCCAGCACCGAAAGGTCGGAGCGGTTCCTCTCGCCCCAGGGCTTGAGGATCAAACCCATGAAAGCGCCATGGGACGTTGGGAAGCCGTTGATGGCGAAAAGATTCTGCCGCTCCGGCACATCCATGAAGATGCCGGTCAATTGGTCTGTGTAGGTTGTGAGGTAGTCGAGGTTGGTGTGTTCGGGCGCGTTGATGAACGCAAAGATCACGCCCTGATCTTCCGCCGGCGCAAGTTCGCGGTTGATGGCATTGTAGAGTACGGTTGAAAGGACAACCGTCAGCACTGCCATCCATGCAAAGACTGAGCGCTGCTTGATGGTGCCGTCGAGCCTGCGCCTGTAGAAGCGCTGCAATCCGCCGAACACCCGCTCCACGAATAGTGCAAACCGCCCCTCGTTATCATGCGCCTTGAGGAGTTTCGAAGCCATCATCGGCGATAATGTCAAGGCAACGATGCCGGAGACGATCACCGCACCCGCCAGCGTGAAGGCGAATTCACGGAACAGCGCACCGGTGAGGCCCGAGGTGAAACCGATCGGCGCATAAACCGCAGCCAGCGTGATTGTCATGGCAATGACCGGCCCGGTGATCTCACGCGCACCTTTGATTGCTGCATCAAAGGGCTTCATGCCTTCTTCAATGTGCCGGTGGATGTTTTCCACCACCACGATAGCATCGTCGACCACAAGCCCGATCGCCAGGACCAGCGCCAGAAGCGTCAGCAGGTTTATCGAGTATCCAAGCGCCACGAGCACCAACGCCACACCCACCAGCGACAGCGGGATGGTCACCACTGGAATGAAGGTCGAGCGCAAATTGCCCAAGAACAGGAAGATCACCACAATGACGATCAAGCCTGCTTCGCCCAGCGTCTTGGCCACCTCCCAGATCGACTCGTTGATGAATTCGGTCGCGTCATAGGCGATGTTGGCGTCAAGCCCTTGCGGAAGCCCGCGCTGGACTTCCGGCATTGCATCGCGAACCGCTTTGATGACGGTCAGCGGATTGGCGTCAGGGGTTGCGGTGATGCCCATAAACACGGCCTTGACGCCATCAAACGCGGCCGAGAAACTGTTGTTCTCCGGCCCGAGCTCAACACGGGCAATTTGCCCAAGACGGATGATCGTTCCGTTCTTGTTGGCAACAACCAGCTGGGCAAATCCCTCCGGCTTTTCCAGAGATGTCTGCGCGTTGATATTCTTCTGCGTGAACTCGGCTTTGACCTCGCCCGCCGCTGTCGTGAAATTGTTGGAGGCCAGTGCATTCCTCACATCAAGCGGCGTTATGCCGAAAGAAGCCATTTTGTCCGGATCTAGCCACACGCGCATGGCAAACGTAGAACCGCCAAGCTGATGTACATCAGCGCAAAGCCCGCCCCCGTGGTGCGCTTGACGACCGGATCGTTGGCGGCCTCAGGAAGGACGCCCTTCACTTCATTTACCTTCGACAACACATCGGAGAGCGCACGGTCGGCGTCGGCATCAAGGCGCAGTTTAAGCGTGATGGTCGACACGTTCTGGCCGGATACGGACTCGATCGTTTCCACCCCTTCAGTAGAGGCGACCGCCTGCTGCAGCGGAGTCGTGATGAAGCCCTTGATCTGGTCGGCATTGGCGCCGGGATAGACCGTCTGGATCTCAATCTTGGTATCCGAGACTTCCGGGTACTGCCGGATCGGCAACTTGAAGAAGGACTGAAGACCCGCAAGCAGGATGACCAGGCTCACCACCGTGGCAAGCACCGGCCGCTTCACAAATATGTCGGTGAAATGCATTGGCTGCGCCCTATTGGATATTAACGCTCTCGGCTTCGCGAAGGGCCACTGAATTGTCGATCCTGACCTTTGATCCCTGGTCGATCTTATTGTGCCCAGCGGTCACCACGCGGTCGCCGGTTTGCAAGCCTTCGACAACCTGCACACGGCCACCTCGCATTGGACCCACCTTCACGAAACGGCGCTCTATCTCGAGCTGTTCCTCCTTGTTGTTCGGGTCAGGCTGCTTTGCTGGAACGACAACGAAGACATTGTCACCATAGAGTGAATATGTAACCGCGGTCTGGGGCACGGTGACGACGTTTTCGGGTGAGCCGTACTCAACCATGACATTGGCATACATTCCCGGCAGCAACCGTCCGTCGGCGTTGCCGAAGGTGGCGCGCACAGTGATCATGCGACTCTCTTCCGACATCTTGGCATCGGCTGTCTGAACTGCGCCTGCGAAAGACTGATCCGGCCATGCACTGAAGCGGGCGGTGACCTTCTGGCCATCAGCTATCCGGCCATAGTTTTCCTCGGACACGCTGAAATCCACATAGATGGGATCGACCTTCTGCAGCCATACGATCTTCTGGCCCGGGGCAACGAAGCTGCCGACAGAAATGTTGCGAAGGCCCAGCTTGCCATCCCATGGTGCATAGACGGACTTTTGCGCAATCACCGCCTCGGTGCGCTCGATGGAGGCAAGCAACTGGTCACGCGTCGAGCGCTGATTGTCGAAATCCGCTTTAGCCGCAAAGCCGCGGTCCGCCAGCTTTTGCTTGCGCGCCAGATCGGACTCCGCATTGGCAAGCTGCACCTTGAGACTCTTCAGCTCCGCTTCGTCCGTCGAGGTATCAAGCTGCACCAGCTTGTCGCCCTTTTTCACGGAGACACCGGAATCAAACAGGACTTCGGTCACGACACCGCCGGCCTCAGGCGCGATATCAATGCCTTCCGAAGCCGTCAGGCTGCCAATGGCCGCGATCTCAGGCTGCCAGTTCTCATTCTTGGCGCCCTCGGCCGAAATGGTTTGTACCGGCTGCGGCGAGCTCTTGATTGCTTCGGCAATCATCGAAGGCAGGCCAACGAATGACCACCAGCCAATGACAGCAGCAAGTCCGCCAAGGATGACAGTCGCCAAAAGGAAATAGATGCTACGCCTTATCATTTTCACTGTTCCTGAATTTTACTCTGCGGCAACGCTGGTCTGCGTCATCTGCTCCGCCAATTGTTCTTCTAGATAGGTGGCGCCGGCCGAAAGTACAGCCGCGCCATAGCCCATCACGAATTCGCACGCCGGCATCCCTTCTTTCGAAGCCTTGCATTCGGCAATATTTGCCAAATCTTCGCGCAAATCAGACAATTGTTTTTCAATTGCTGCTATGCGCTGGGTAAGCGGCAAATGCTCTTGCAAAAGCATCACGAAAAGGAATTCCGACTTGTATTTGTCGCGCGCCGGCAAAATTGAAAGTGCCTTGCGTAAGGCGGCCTGCCCGGCCTCTGTGACGGCATAGACCTTCTTGTCGGGCTTTCCCGCCTGTTCCTCTTCCCTGAACGTTACCAAGCCTTCCTGCGCCAACTGGCTCAAGGCCGGATAGATGGAGCCATAGCTCGCCTCAATGAAGTGGCTGAAGAGACCTTCTTCCACATCCTTCTTGATTTCATACCCGGTCGCTTCCTGAAGCGAGAGATAGCCGAGGCAAAGGGTTTTGACGTTCATGAAAGGCCAATTGATATATTCAGGTTCGATATATATCGCTTTAGATGACACCAGCGGGACCGTCAACCCGGCCTGTGGAAGGCCTTTGCCAATAGTGCCGCCTTCACCTTTCCACTCTGCGTGGAGGCGTCGAAAACTGCTCGTCCCGGCCAAAGGGCAGGATAATTCACCAACTTGGATAGCTCTGCTAGTGGATATCGCCGGATGTACGGCTTGTCATCATCCGGCTCTTTCGTTAAGCCACAAGAATAAGGCAACCGCCATGACCATGGTAGCCTTCATTGTCTTGCTCGCCCTCGGAATAACGGGCGGCAGCGGGGCTTTCATCATCATTCTTTCGCTGGCGCTTGTAGTCGTCATCGCCATGCTGATTTCATCGGTCTACAACTGGACCATCGAGCGCGTCGCCTACAAGCCATTGCGAGGCTCCTTCCGTCTGGCGCCACTGATCTCCGCCATCGGCATGTCCATCGTCCTTCAGGAGTTCGTCCGCATTGCCCAGGAAGGACGGCCGAAGCCCATACAGCCCATTGTAACCGGCAGATACACGATCATGGAACGCGCCCTTGCGGAGGGTGAATTTGCAGTCACCATCTCCAACATGCAAATCATTATCATTGTCTCTACGCTGGTGCTCATGACAGCTTTCACGCTGATGATCAGCCGCACCGCACTAGGCCGCCAGCAACGCGCCTGCGAGCAAGACCAGAAGATGGCGGCGCTCCTCGGCATCGATGTCGACCGCACCATTTCCACCACCTTCATTCTCGGCGCCATTCTTGCGGCCTTCGCGGGCCTCATGTTCTTCATGTACTACAACGTCACCGGCTTCTCGGTAGGCTTCCTAGCCGGCATCAAGGCATTCACGGCAGCCGTGCTCGGCGGCATCGGCTCTATTCCCGGCGCCATGCTGGGCGGCATGGTGATCGGCCTGGTGGAAGTGTTCTGGTCCGCTTACTTCTCGGTTGAATACAAGGATGTAGCGGCCTTCACCATTCTGGTGATCATACTTATTTTCTTGCCGCAAGGATTGCTCGGCAAACCTGAAGTGGAAAAGGTCTGAGCCCATGGCTGCCGCTGCAAAGGAAACTACTTTCAAGGCAGACTCGCGCTCGTTGAGCGGGACTGAAATGGCCAAGGACCTGGCAGGCGCCGGCATCATTACATTTCTGCTGCTGACGCCAATCGTCTTCTACAAGACCATCATGAACCAGGGCACGCTGCTGCTTGATACGCGGCTGACGCTTGTTTTCGGTCTAACTGCGGCTGTCGTCGTTGGAAGACTGCTCCTGCACCTCTTCGTCTGGCAGCGCGCGCCCCGTGCTGGCACTGCCAAGGCAGTTGCGCCCGCCGCGACCGACTGGCGTGATACGGTAGCCAAGTGGATCGTTCCCGTCCTGTTGGTGATCGCCGTCCTCTTGCCGTGGGTTGTGCAACTCATACCCGGCTGGGAGCGCCGCGGCCTGGGGGTTGCCATCTACATCATGTCCTACATCCTGCTGGCTTGGGGTCTGAACATCGTGGTGGGCCTCGCGGGCCTTCTCGACCTCGGCTATGTCGCTTTCTACGCAGTCGGTGCCTACGCCTATGCGCTACTCACCACGGTCTATTTCCCATTGTGGTTCGGCGACGGCATTATCCCATGGACGTTCTACTTGGTGTTGCCGCTCGCCGGCTTTCTCGCCGCCATGTGGGGCGTCATCCTTGGTTTTCCGGTGTTGCGCCTGCGCGGCGATTACCTTGCCATCGTCACCCTCGCCTTCGGCGAGATGATCCGCCTCGTTCTGATCAACTGGTTCTCATTCACCAAGGGGCCACAAGGCATCAACGTCCCGAAGGCGACATTCTTCGGCCTTCCATTCGCCGACGAGCCCGGTAGCTTCGCGGATTTTTTCGGGCTCGAATACAACCGCCTGCACTTCTTCTTCTTCATTTATTACACCATCCTCATCCTGTCGATCGTCACCTATGTGGCAACCAACCGCCTGCGCCGCTTGCCCGTGGGCCGCGCTTGGGAAGCCCTGCGCGAGGACGAAATCGCCTGCCGCGCGCTCGGCATCAACACCACCTCGACCAAGCTCACGGCCTTCGCCATCGGCGCCATGTTCGGCGGCTTTGCCGGCTCCTTCTTCGCCGCACGCCAAGGCTTCGTTTCGCCCGAGTCTTTCGTCTACATCGAATCGGCGCTCGTTCTCGCCATCGTGGTGCTGGGCGGCCTTGGCTCCCAGTTGGGCATTGTCTTTGCCGCCGTCCTGATCATGGGCTCATTCGAACTTTTCCGCGAGCTTGGTTTCCTTCAAAGGATCCTTCCGGAAGGTGTGGAACCCG
>JAIBJH010000043.1 GCA_020029455.1 Hyphomicrobiales bacterium | reverse complement strand
CTCTGGAGTTTCCTGGGCCTCGGCATCATCGCCGCCATGATCTTCCCCATCGCTTTTGCTTTTGGGGTCTGGCTGGTGATTTACTTGTCATGGCTTCCGGCAATTGCTTCCGCCGTCTTGACGGAAGCGGGCCGCTTCACCTCGCCATGGACGCACATCGTTCTGGCTCTGCTGGTAGCAGTTGCCGTCGGGCTCTACATCAACCCCGATTGGTTATCGGAGATGAGCCGGAACAGGGCGCTACTTTCTCTATCCTATCTCGTCGCATCGGCAACTGGTGGCTTGGTCTATTGGGCCATTGCCGGCCGCAGGGCCGGTGAGTGGCGCGCGGTCAGTAGCTCGTCACCAGAACGTCCTTCTGCTTGATATTCGGAAATTCCTGTCCGTGTTTCTTGCCCGACCGGTGTCCGCCGTGATAGGCGCTTGCGCGTTATCGCCCTCTCCCGTCGAAGATGGGAGAGGGTGCCCGAAGGGCGGGAGAGGGCCCTCATCCGGCCTTCGGCCACCTTCTCCCATGCAAAGCACGGGAGAAGGCCAAGAGAGAAACTGATGACCAAGCAAAAAATCAAGAAAGTCGTCCTCGCCTATTCAGGCGGGCTTGACACCTCCATCATCCTCAAATGGCTGCAGACCGAGTATCAGGCCGAGGTCGTGACCTTCACCGCCGATCTGGGCCAGGGCGGAGAGCTCGAGCCCGCCCGCAAGAAGGCCGAGTTGTTGGGCATCAAGGAAATCTTTGTGGAAGACCTGCGCGAGGAATTCATCCGCGATTTCGTCTTCCCAATGTTCCGCGCCAATGCCGTCTATGAGGGCGTCTATCTCCTGGGCACCTCCATCGCGCGGCCGTTGATCGCCAAGCGCCTGATCGAGATTGCCGAGAAAACTGGAGCTGATGCCATTTCCCATGGCGCCACCGGCAAGGGCAATGACCAGGTGCGCTTCGAGCTCACGGCCTATGCCTTGAACCCCGACATCAAGATCGTCGCCCCCTGGCGTGAATGGCAATTCAAGAGCCGCACCGATCTCATCGAATTCGCGGAGAAACACCAGATCCAGGTGACCAAGGACAAGCGCGGCGAAGCACCATTCTCGGTCGATGCAAACCTCTTGCACTCTTCTTCGGAAGGAAAGGTGCTTGAGGACCCGTGGGTGGAGCCGCCGCCTTATGTCTATCAGCGCACCATCGCGCCCGAGGATGCACCCGACAAGGCAACGGTGATTGAAGTTGCTTTCGAGAAGGGCAACCCCGTCGCTATCAATGGTAAGGCCCTGTCGCCTGCCGCGCTGCTCACTGAACTCAACCGCCTGGGTCACGACAATGGCATCGGCCGTCTCGACCTTGTCGAGAACCGTTTCGTCGGCATGAAGTCGCGCGGTGTTTATGAAACACCGGGCGGAACGATCTTGCTTGCCGCCCACCGCGCCATGGAATCGCTCACGCTGGACCGCGAAGCGGCCCATCTGAAGGATAGCTTCATGCCGCGCTATGCGGAGCTTGTGTACTACGGCTTCTGGTTTGCACCTGAGCGCGAAATGCTGCAGGCCATGATCGACAAGTCACAGGAGCATGTGGAAGGTGTGGTGCGCCTCAAGCTCTATAAGGGCAATGTCATCGTCACCGGCCGCAAGAGCGCGAAGTCGCTGTACAAGAACGACCTCGTCACCTTCGAGGATGACCGCGGCGCCTATGACCAGAAGGATGCGGCGGGCTTCATCCGCCTCAACGCGCTTCGTCTGCGTACCCTCGCGGCGCGAAAGCGTTCAGGCTGAAGCTATCTCGGTTTTACCTATCTTTGTTCGAGGGCGAGCTTGGCTCCCAGCAGCGCAAACCCCGCCGCGAAGGACCTCCGCAGCCATGTCATGACCCGCTTGCTGGAAACCACACGGTCGCGCACCGATGCCGCGAAGACGCCGTACATCACAAACACTGCAAATGTCATCAGCATGAAAACTCCGCTCAGCAGCAGCATCTGCCGTAGCGTCGTGCTATCTGATGCAGGGTCCACAAACTGCGGCAGGAAGGCGAAAAAGAAGATCGTGAGCTTGGGATTGAGCAGATTGATGAGGATTGCATAGACAATGGCCTCGGCAGGCGAATGTTCCGGCACATTGCCATCAACCTGCAGCGCGCCGGTTTCCTTCAGCGTCATCCAGGCCATGTACAGCAGATAGGCAACGCCCAAATATTTCAGGATGTCGAAGGCCAGCGCACTGGTGTGCAGGATGGCGGCCAATCCCGTGATGGCCGCCGCAAGATGCGGAATGATGCCCAAGGTGCAGCCGAACGCGGCGATGGTGCTGGCCTTGGTGCCACGTGTAAGGCCGGTGGTGATCGTGAACAGGGCGCCCGTTCCGGGAGATGCCACAACAATTAAGGCCGTAAGCAGAAATTCTATTGACATGCGATCGTCCATTCCAACTGGGCTTTCTGCCGAATCTGCCTGACAATTGCTGGGAAGGCAATGTCACCTGCGGCGCTCATATTCGCATCTTCCTCCGATTAACGATCATCACGGCAGCGGCGGTAACCAACATGCCGATGATCTGCATGAAAGTCAGCATTTCGTTGAACATAAGATAGGTGATGACGGCGGTGACGCCCGGCACCAGGAAGATGAGAGCCGAAACCTTCGCCACGGCCCCTTCGCGGATGAGATACATCAGCGTCAGGATCGCCCCGACGGATGAAATGACAACCGCCCATGCAAGCCCTGCCCAAGCCTGGACACCGCCGTCAAAGCCAAAATTTTCTGTGAGCGCCGCGAGGATTACCACGGCCACGGATGCTCCCACATATTGCCACATGACAGCAGGTATAAGCGGCAGATGCGAACCAAATCGCTTCTGGTAGATCGTGCCAATGGTGGCGCAGAGCATGCCGATCACGGCGATGCTTGCCGTCACGGGCGTAATGCCGTCGATTGTAGCCACGGAGAATTTTGGCGAGAGCACCAGCGCCACGCCAATGATTCCGACAGCAAGACCTAGCCAGTGCTTGCCATCCACGCGCTCGCCCAAAACCGGCACCGCCATGAAAGCCGTGACGATGGGCTGCAGCGCTGCGATCAGGGCGCTCACGCCGGCGGGAAGCCCATGAGTCACCGCCCAATAGATGCAGGAAAGATAGGCGGCATGAAGAAAAAATCCGACGGTGGCCGCATGGAACGCCTCACGTGCCGAGAGCGCCCTCTCCCGAAAGGCAAGGACAAGCGCTGCCATGCAGAGCGCCGCCAGCGGAAAGCGGAAGGCCAGAAACGAAATTGGCTCCACATGGCCCGCCGTGAGCCGCGCCACCACGAAACCCGAGGCCCACAGAATGACAAACACACCGGGCGCAAGCGTGTTCAGGATTTTGGAATGAGCCTTCATGATGCTAGCCTGTGCCAGAATGCGAAGCGCCGGGCCAGATAATGAGTGATGACAGGGAAGGAGCGGGCCATGTGCCGCTTGCAAGGCTGGCGCGGGAAAGCTTCAAGCGGCTCTTTGCCGATGAGGCCATCCCGCTTGCCGGCAACATCGCCTTCCGTTCGATCTTCTCGATCTTTCCCTTTCTGATTTTTTTGACCGCCATTGCAGGCTTTGTCGGCACCGAGGAACAGGCGCGGGCCGCAGTCAACTTCCTTCTCGATGTGGCGCCGGAAAATCTGGTGCGCCCGCTTGAAGGCGAAATCCGTTCCATCCTCACCGTGCCGCGCGCCGATCTTTTGAGCCTTGCGGCATTGCTCACCATTTGGAGCGCCATGGCGGGCGTCGATTCGGTGCGCGTCGGCCTCAACCGTGCCTATGATGTGCGCGAACACCGTTCCATGTGGTGGCTCTATCTTCTCGATATCCTGTTTGTCGTAGGAGCAGCGGCGGCCTTTGTGGCTTTTTCATTTCTGGTGGTGCTTTTGCCATTGGCGCTTCGTTTCGCCTCAACACATGGCGTCGATCTGATCGGCCGTTTCTCTGCCCTGCAGGAAATGCGATTGCTCTATGCCGCTCTCCTCCTGTTTGGAGGCGTGATCGTCGCCCACCTGACCTTGCCTGCCCGGGCGCTTTCCCTGCGCCGGATATGGCCGGGTGTATTGCTGACGGTGTTCGTATGGATGCTTTTGGCGGTGGGCTTTTCCTATTGGCTGCTACGCTTCAATTCCTTCGCCTCGACCTATGCTTCGCTTTCGGGACTCTTCGCGGCGATGTTCTTCATCTACCTCGCAGCCCTCGTCCTCATCCTCGGTGGTGAATTGAACCGCGTACTGGAAATTCTCTCGAGCGGCGAAAAACTGAACGAGAAGCCGGATCTGCAGAACTAGGCGGAAGCCGCCAGCGCATCCTCGAAGGTCTTGAGGCCGGTGCGCGGCGCCGAGACAAGCACCGCCATGTTGCCGGGCCGGTGTTCATTCTTCCACATTTTCATGTGCGCCAAGGGAATGTCATTCCACGAATAGACATCGGACATGCAGGGATCGATGCGCCGGTCCATCACCAGCTTGTTGGCGGCAGAGGCCTGCATCAGATTGGCAAAATGCGAACCCTGCGCCCGCTTCTGGTGCATCCACAGATAGCGCGCATCCATGGTGAGGTTGTAGCCCGTGGTGCCGGCGCAGATCACCACCATGCCGCCGCGCTTCACGACCAGCACAGAGACGGGGAATGTCGCCTCGCCCGGATGCTCGAACACCATGTCGACATTGCCGCCCTTGCCCGTGAAGGCCCAGATGGCCTTGCCAAACTCGCGGGCATTCTTCAGCCAGTCATTGTATTCACTCGTGCCGACCTTGGGCATTTCGCCCCAGCACTTGAAATCCTTGCGGTTGATGACGCCGCGCGCACCGAGACCCATGACGAAATCGCGCTTGTCATCTTCCGAGACGATGCCAATGGCGGAAGCACCTGTTGTCGCTGCAAGCTGCACCGCCATGGAGCCGAGCCCACCGGAAGAACCCCACACCAGAACATTCTGCCCCGCCTTCAATTCATGGGGCTTATGGCCGAAGAGCATGCGATAGGCCGTGGCAAGCGTCAGCATGTAGCAGGCTGACTCTTCCCAAGTGAGATGTTTTGGCTTTGGCAGCAGTTGCCGCGCCTGCACGCGTGCGAATTGTGCGAAGGAACCATCCGGCGTCTCGTATCCCCAGATACGCTGCGACGGCGAGAGCATGGGATCGCCGCCATTGCACTCCTCGTCATCGCCATCATCCTGGTTGCAGTGGACGACAACTTCATCGCCCACCTTCCAGCGCCTGACCTTGGAACCCACCGCATAGACAACGCCCGACGCATCGGAGCCCGCAATGTGGAACGGGTTCTTGTGGCCATCGATGGGCGAGATGGGCTTGCCCAACGCCGCCCACACGCCGTTGTAGTTGACGCCCGCCGCCATCACCAGAATGAGGCATTCATCCTCGCCAATGCTCCAGGTCGGCACCGTTTCAACCTGCATTGCCGTGTCGGGCGCGCCGTGGCGTTCCTGGCGGATGCACCAGCCAAGCATCTGGTCCGGAACCTGGCCCAGAGGCGGGATCCGGCCAATCTCATAGACAATCTGGGTTCTGGTGCTGGGCATGGTCCTGCACAATAATGCTGCAAAAGCGATGCTGCACTGCACCATTGGTCTAGGTCAAGCAGTTTTGGAAAGAGAACTTTAAGTAGAATGAAGGATACTTCGGCCTTGAACGGAGGGGCGGGATCTGGGCCCGCCATGTATTTGCTCATGTCCAATTGGGGTTGGAACAGCGCAATTGATCTCTGGCTGGGCTTTGCCGCTTGGAATCCGGTCGTTGATGTCTATTACGCCATCTTAGCAGTCAGTCTTTTTTCAGCATTGATCCTGCAGCGCTTCATCGGCGGCTTGCCCATGGTAACGCTGCCCGCCAGCTTCGCTATTCTTGTCTACTGCGCCCGTTTTTCGAATTATTTGGCATCCGGCATCGATCTCGCTGGGGTCGGCGATTTCCAGAAGGCGGCGGCCTTCTCCATTGTTGGGCATTTGGCAGGGGGATTGCTGCTGCTTGCCATTTTCGGCGTGCGCGAAGTCCCCAAGGGCTCCCGTCTCTAACTTACTCTCCAATCTAAAGACTGAGTTGCGGGCAGGCCCTGCGCGTGCTTCCATGTTGCATCGCAGCAAGATGCTAACACCATGCCCGACCAACCCTGGCTGATCCGCACCTATGCGGGCCATTCGACCGCAGCGGAATCAAACCGCCTGTTCCGCAGCAATTTGGCCAAAGGGCAGACAGGCCTTTCCATCGCCTTCGATCTACCGACACAGACCGGCTATGACAGCGACGACCCCCGTGCCTTTGGGGAAGTAGGCAAGGTTGGCGTGCCGGTAAGTCATCTGGGTGACATACGCGCCCTACTCGACGGCATTCCGCTCGACCGCATGAACACCTCCATGACGATCAATGCCACGGCAGCCTGGCTTCTGGCGCTCTATGTGGCACTCGCCGATGAACAAGGCGTGGTACGAGGCTCACTTCAAGGCACCACCCAGAACGACATCATCAAGGAATATCTGGCGCGCGGCACCTATGTCTTTCCGCCGGAAGCCAGCTTGCGCCTCACTGCCAACACCATCGCCTTCGCCACACGCGAGATGCCGAAGTTCAATCCGGTCAACATCTGCTCCTATCATCTGCAAGAGGCGGGTGCGACGCCGGTGCAGGAACTGGCCTTTGCACTCGCCACTTCCGTGGCCGTACTCAACGCCGCGAAAGCCTCGCCCGACATTGCAGCAGCTGCTTTTCCGCTTGTTGCAAGCCGCCTCTCTTTCTTCGTCAATGCCGGACTTCGCTTCATCACCGAAGTTTGCAAGATGCGCGCCTTCACCGAACTCTGGGACGAGTTGCTGCGTGACCGCTTTGGCGTTGCGGACGAGAAGCTCCGCCGCTTCCGCTATGGCGTGCAGGTGAACTCGCTGGGCCTCACCGAAAGCCAGCCGGAAAACAATGTCTACCGCATCCTCATTGAAATGCTCGGCGTAACGCTCTCCAAGAAGGCAAGAGCCCGCGCTATCCAACTTCCTGCATGGAACGAAGCCTTGGGTCTGCCCCGGCCCTTTGATCAGCAATGGTCGCTTCGAGCTCAGCAGATCATGGCGCTGGAGACTGACCTTCTCGACTACGATGACATCTTCGATGGCTCGCCCGTCATTGCCGCCAAGGTGGCGGAGATGAAGCGCGATGCGTTGGCCGAGCTTGCAGAGGTCGAAGCATTGGGCGGTGCGTCATCGCCCGCCGCCATCGCCTATATGAAGGAAGCGCTCGTTGCCTCCAACACCGCGCGCATTCATGCCATCGAGAAAGGCGCTACAAAAGTTGTCGGCGTCAACAGCTTTGCTGAAAGTGAACCGTCGCCATTTATCTCCGGCGAAACAGCGATCCTGACTGTGAAGGACAATGTGGGATACGAACAGGCTGAACGCCTCAAGGCATGGCGCAAGGCGCGAGACGGCAAAGCGGTCACCAACGCCTTGAAGCAATTGCAGGAAGCTGCCGCTGAAGGCCGCAACATCATGGAGCCCTCCATCGCCTGCGCCAAGGCGGGCGTGACCACCGGGGAATGGGCCGGAACATTGCGCAAGGTGTTCGGTGAATACCGTGCGCCGACCGGCGTGACGTTAAAAAGCTCCGATGCGGCTTCGCTGGATGAATTGCGGGAGCGCGTCGGCAAACTTTCGCGGCAACTCGGCGCCGTTCCGAAAATCCTGATCGGCAAGCCGGGGCTCGATGGTCACTCCAACGGCGCCGAACAAATCGCCACGCGTGCCGCCGAAACCGGACTTCATGTGATCTATGAAGGCATTCGCCTTACACCTGATGAACTAGTCACGAAGGTTGAAAAAGAGGAAGTTGCGCTCCTTGGCCTTTCGATCCTCTCCGGCTCCCATGTGCCACTGGTTCGCGATGTCATGGCAAGGCTGCGCGCCAAGAACATCTCAATTCCCGTCGTGGTGGGCGGCATCATTCCGGAAGAAGATGCCCATGTCCTGAAGCAGCTTGGCGTTTCCGCCACCTATACGCCCAAGGACTACGATCTTAACCGCATCATGGATGGGGTGATCGGATTGCTGGAACGGCCCCAAACTTGACTTCCCGCCCCCTTTCCGCTTTATGACCGCCAACTGCCCCGGGCCTTACCGCCATGGGGCTTATGCGCCGCCCGAGGGCACCTCCGGTTTCACCTGAAGCCAGACTGATAAAGACCGCTATTTCAAGAGGTTATAAGCGGCTCCAAAGGGCGCGGGAAAGAAGGAAGAAATGTACGCAGTCATCAAGACGGGCGGCAAGCAGTATCGCGTGGCCGCCAATGACAAGATCACCATTGAAAAGCTGGAAGGCGCACCCGGAGACCAGGTGACCTTCTCCGACGTTCTCATGGTCGCCAATGGCGGCACCGTGGAGATCGGAGCCCCGCTCGTTTCGGGCGCAACTGTTGTCGGCGAAATCGCCGGCCAACAGAAGTCCGACACGGTCTATATTTTCAAGAAGCGCCGCCGCAAACATCACCGCCGCCGCAATGGCCACCGCCAATTGCTGACGGCCGTGACCATCACCGAGATTCTGACCGGCGGTGCCAAGCCCGCTGCCAAGGCCAAGGCCGAAAAGCCCGCCAAGGCTGAAGCGAAGGTTGAGGCCAAGAGCGAAGCCGCTCCGGCGGCAACCGAAGCAAAGCCCGCCAAGGCAAAGCCGGAAGCCAAGGCTGAAACCAAATCTGAAGCGAAGACTGAGAAGAAGCCTTCGAGCCGGGCCAAGAAGCCCGCCAAGGAATAGGAGCAAGAGAGATGGCACATAAGAAAGCAGGCGGTTCATCCCGCAACGGCCGCGACACCGCGGGCCGCCGTCTCGGCGTCAAGCTCTTCGGCGGCGAATTGGCAACGGCAGGCGCCATCATCGTGCGCCAGCGCGGCACCAAGTGGCACCCCGGAACGGGCGTCGGCATGGGCCGCGACCACACGCTCTTTGCCCGCGTTGCCGGAACGGTCGCATTCCGCGGCACCAAGGACAACAAGCAGCTTGTCTCCGTCATCCCGCCAAAGGCTGGCGAATAATCCGGCTGAATTTACGCCGGTCCATTGATCCGGCGCATATTTGAAACGGAGAAGTGGACCACCGCTTCTCCGTTTTGCTTTGTTGAGAACCATGGACCGCAAGATCGAAACACAAAGATTGTTGCTGCGCCCCTTGCGGGGCAGCGATGCTGCGGCCATTGCCCATCAGATCAACACGGAAAAGATCACCCACAATCTGGCCCGTGTGCCCTTTCCCTATGAGCTTGCCGATGCCGAAGAGTTTCTCTCCTGGGCCCTGCCGCAGCAGGAAAAGACCCGCTTCAGCGCCATCTGCCTGAAGGATGATCCTGAAACTTTGCGCGGCTGCGTCAGCTATGATCGGCTTTCGGACAAGAATTCTGTCGAGCTTGGTTATTGGCTTGCAGTGCCGCTGTGGGGGCAGGGGCTGATGAGCGAGGCAGTTGCCGCCATGACCGCCCATGCCTTTGCAGTTGCAAGGGTCGATCTGATCGCTGCGAGCTATTTCGCTGAAAATCCTGCCTCGGGTGCAGTGCTGCGCAAGGCGGGTTTTGAAGAGATCGGCCCCAGCAAAATCTATTGCCGCTCCCGGGACGTCGAGGTCGAAGCCATCAACTTGCAGTTTACAAAAGAAAAGGCCGCACGGTCATGATCCATGCGGCCTCCAGAATCGCAATGTGCCGTCGCTTAGAAAACCATCGCCACGTAACGCGGCACCAGTCGCTTGCGGCCAAGCCCGCCATTGTGCTTGGAAGCCGCGAGCTTCAAATTGCCGCGCGAGGAACGCACGGCAAGGCCCAGGTGCTTGAGGCCGTACTGGATGTTGGTCGCCGCATTGTAGAGGCCGCCGCAGCTGCCACGGTAGCCAAGCCCGCGCGCCGTCTGGCACTTGAGCTGGAACACGCCGATTTCACCGGCAGCTCCACGCGCGCCCGGGTTATAACCCGACTCCACTTTGGCAATGCGCAAGGCAAACCAGGTCGGCACGCCATGGCGCGGCGCCTGCGCCTTGATCATCTCCACCACATTGCCGCGCCCGCGCGGAACAACAGCCATGGCCGATTGCGTGCGGATGCGTTTGCTCGAGAGTTTACGGCTGGCCACTTGCACATGCTTGGTCTTGTGCAGCCGGGCTTGAACGCGCTTTACTTTCTTATTGGCCACTTGGGCTTTCTTGACAAACTGATGTTGGGGGCAGCTGCCCGTGTCTCTGCACGATGCCTCGGCCGTGCCACCCATCAGCACTACGGTAATAAGAGCCGCGGAAAATCCCGCCGCGATTTTGTTGATCTGCAACTCATCTCTCCTTGTTGTTTTGACACCAAGAGGCCGCCGCGGAGAGTAGGTTTTGACCTGCCCTCCCCAATCTTGACCGCCGTGTCAGGGAAGGGGGTCTCTACATCGTTAAAATGTGGCCATATTGCGGTGCAGCAACGATTCTTTTTCTGCCAAATATCGGGCCAGATCAATGCTTTATTAAGGCAGCTTCACAGCGATTCGGGCAGCACCCTGAGCATTTGCAATAGTTGGAAATTTTGGACACGGGCACCCCATTCCGTATTTGGGAAAACATGCGCCGGCGCCAGTCCCGCGAAAGCAAAACGCTTTCGCGATAAGGATTTGCTCCTACTTATGGACTTGGCGCGATTCCTTTCGGCTTGCCGGGAAGCGCGCTATGGGTGCAGTTGAGCAGGTTGCAGCATGAAGTTTCTCGATGAAGCTAAGATCTATGTGAAGGCGGGCGACGGCGGTGCCGGCGCCGTCTCCTTCCGCCGCGAGAAGTTCATCGAGTTCGGCGGACCCGATGGCGGTGACGGCGGCAATGGCGGCGATGTATGGCTCGAGGCGGCGAACGACCTCAACACGCTCATCGACTACCGCTACCAGCAGCACTTCAAGGTGAAGACCGCGGGTCATGGCATGGGCCGCATGCGCGCCGGCGAAAACTCAGGAGACATCGTGCTCAAGGTTCCGGTCGGCACGGAAGTGCTGGAGGAAGACCGCGAGACGGTGATTGCCGATCTTGCCAAGGTAGGCGCGAGGGCACGGATCGCCAAGGGCGGCAATGGCGGCTTCGGCAATGCCTATTTCAAGTCATCGACCAACCGCTCACCCCGCCATGCCAATCCCGGCCAAGAAGGCGAAGAGCGCTGGATCTGGCTCCGCCTCAAACTGATCGCCGACGCCGGCATCATCGGCCTTCCCAATGCCGGCAAATCGACATTGCTTTCGGTCGTCTCGGCGGCGCGCCCCAAGATTGCCGATTATCCTTTCACCACGCTCCACCCTCAGCTGGGTGTCGTTAAAAGCGATGGTGATAGTTTCGTGCTGGCCGATATTCCGGGCCTCATTGAAGGCGCTCATGAGGGCGCTGGCCTTGGCACGCGCTTCCTCGGTCATATCGAACGCTGCGCCGTGCTCCTCCATCTGATCGACGTGACCGGCGATGATCCCGCCGCCGCCTACCGCACCGTGCGCGCCGAACTCAGGGCCTATTCCGCCGTGCTGGCGAAGAAGCCGGAAGTCATCGCCTTCAACAAGGCCGATGCCCTCGATAGAAAGGCCCTCGACAAGATGGTGAAGGCCTTCAAGGCCAAGACCAAGAAAACACCGCTAGTGATTTCCGCCGCAGCCCAGTCCAACCTGCCGGAATTGCTCCGCGCCCTGATGAAAGTGATTACCAAGGCCCGCAAAGGGCGGACCGAGCCCGATCCCCAAGGCATTGCCACGGGAGACTGGACGCCATGACCAATCGTCTGGCCAAGGCCCGCCGTGTGGTGGTGAAAGTGGGCTCCGCCCTCCTTGTGGAACAGAAATCGGGCACGGTGAAGTCGCAATGGCTTGCCTCGTTGGTTGATGACATCGCAGCGCTTCATAAGCGCGGCGCCAATGTCATTGTCGTCTCGTCTGGCGCCATCGCGCTGGGCCGCCAGAAACTCGCTCTGCCCAAGGGCAAGCTCGAATTGCCGCAAAGCCAGGCTGCTGCGGCCGTGGGCCAGATTGCCCTCGCGCAAAGCTGGACCGAAGCGCTGGCGAAGAAGGACATTCTGGCGGCACAGGTGCTTGTGACATTGAATGATACGGAAGAACGCCGCCGCCATCTTAATGCGAGAGCAACACTTTCAACGCTGCTCGAACAGAAAGCTGTTCCCGTCATCAACGAGAACGACACGGTGGCAACCTCCGAAATCCGCTATGGCGACAATGACAGGCTGGCAGCCCGCGTTGCCTCCATGATGTCCGCCGATTGCCTGGTGCTGCTCTCCGACATTGACGGCCTCTATTCCGCGCCACCCAATCAAAAAGGCGCCAAGTTCATTCCCGAAGTGAAAGAGGTGACGCCCGAGATCGAAGCCATGGCCGGAAAGCCCGTGAGTGGCGTTGGCTCAGGCGGCATGGTGACCAAGATCGATGCCGCGAAGATAGCGTTGGGTGCAGGCTGCAATATGGTGATCGCCTCCGGCCATGTGGAACATCCCTTGAAGCGCATCCTCGATGGCGAACGTGCTACTTGGTTCATCGCCGCGGCAACGCCGCTCCAGGCCCGCAAGCGCTGGATCGCCGGATCACTGCAGCCCGTGGGCCGCCTCGTTATCGATGATGGTGCGAAGTCTGCACTCATGAAGGGCAAGAGCCTCTTGCCCGCTGGCGTCAAGGAAATCGTCGGCCTCTTTGGGCGCGGCGACACGGTAAGCATCGTTGGTGCTGATGGCGCGGAGGTGGCGCGCGGCATGGTGGCCTATGACTCGGCCGATGCACTGCGCATCAAGGGTCTCAAGTCCTCCGAGATCATGAAGGTGCTGGGCGCTGCGGGCCGCGATGAAATCATCCACCGCGACGACCTTGTCATGCTGGCGGGAGAGCGCTGATGGACGCCGCTCTTTCCAATATCGGCCAGAATGCCAGACGGGCAGCAAAATCTTTGGCGCTTGCTTCAACAGACACAAAGAATGCGGCACTGATGGCAATGGCCAATGCCATTCGTCAGGCCAGCAACGATATTCTCGCAGCCAACGCCCGCGATCTTGAAGCAGCAAAAAGCAAGGACTTGAAACCGTCCTTCGTTGATCGCCTCACTCTCACGGCTCCACGCATCGAAGCCATGGCCATTGGCCTTGAGGAGATTGTGGCGCTGCCCGATCCCGTCGGAAGAGTCATGGAACGCTGGACACGGCCCAATGGCATGGAGATTTCCCGCATTGCCGTGCCCATTGGAGTCATCGGGATCATCTATGAGTCACGCCCCAATGTGACGGCCGATGCAGGCGCGTTATGCCTCAAGTCCGGCAATGCCGCGATCCTGCGCGGAGGCTCTGATGGGCTTAACTCCTCCAAGGCCGTTGCCGCCTGCTTGCAGCAGGGTTTGAAAACGGCAGGCCTGGACACCGCTTGCATTCAGCTCATCGAATCTCCCGACCGGGCCATCGTTGGTGAGATGCTGAAAGGCCTCAATGGCGCCATCGACCTCATCGTGCCCCGCGGCGGGAAAAGCCTGGTGGCCCGTGTGCAGCAAGATGCGCACGTGCCCGTCTTCAGCCATCTTGAAGGCATCTGCCATGTTTATGTAGACCGTGATGCCGATCTCGATATGGCGAAATCCATCGTGCTCAACGCCAAGATGCGGCGCACTGGCGTTTGCGGCTCGGCCGAAACCATCCTTGTGGACCGTCCCATTTCGGATCGCGCACTCCCTATACTTATCCGTACACTGACGGATGCGGGATGCGAAGTGCGCGGCGATGCCGACACCATGAAGGCATCCAACCTCGTGAAGCCCGCAACGGAAGAAGACTGGTCCACCGAATATCTCGATGCCATCGTCTCCATGCATGTTGTCGATGGCATAGATGCCGCCATGGATCATATTGCACGCTATGGCTCGCAACATACCGATGCCATCATCTCCGCCAATGCGGCAACCGCCGAGCGTTTTCTGAAGACTGTCGACTCGGCAATCGTCCTGCACAATGCCTCGACGCAATTTGCCGATGGCGGTGAATTCGGCTTCGGCGCGGAAATCGGCATTGCCACCGGCAAGCTCCACGCCAGAG
>JAIBJH010000042.1 GCA_020029455.1 Hyphomicrobiales bacterium | reverse complement strand
GGCCAGAAGGTCGGCGGCAAGACCAAGCTGCTGATGGTCGATGGCGACTTCCAGATGGTCTATTACCGCAAGGACGTGCTGGAAAAGGCCGGTCTCGCTCCGCCCAAGACATGGGATGAGTACATTGACGTCGCTTCCAAGATCCACAATCAGGACATGAACGGCGACGGTCAGGCTGACTATGGCTCCTGCATCTTCAAAAAGCGCAATGCCCAATCCTACTTCGCCATTCAAACGGTTGCTGCCTCCTATGTGCAGACCGGTGGAACGGCCCAAGGCTTCCATTTTGACGGCGCGACGATGAAGCCCATCGTCAACAACGAAGCCTGGAAGAAAGCCTTCGAAGTCTACAAGGAGACCGGCAAGTATGGTCCGCCGGAAGAACTCAACATGGACATCGGTGACACGCGCGGCCTGTTTAAGGCTGGTCGCTGCGGATTGCTGATCGAATGGGGTGATCCCGGCACGCTGCAGCTTGATCCAGATGCGGCGAGCGTCAAGGGACTGATCTTTGCTGTGGGTGCTGTAGGTTCCAGGGAAGTGCTGGACCGCGCCACGGGTAAGCTTGTGCCTGTGACACCGGAGAGCGCTCCGCACGCTGTTGACGGCATCAACTATGCGCCGTTCGCGGCCTTCGGTGGTTGGGCTGGCGCCATCAATGCCAAGATCGACCAGAAGAAAAAGGATGCAGCTTACGCATTCCTTTCCTACATGAACCAGGCTGCGCAATCTAACGTCGATGTGACGATCGGCGCCACGGGCTACAACCCGTACCGGAATTCGCAGCTAGCGAGCACGGACCTGTGGGTGAAGGCTGGCATGCCGGCTGACCTAGCGACGAACTATCTGGGCGCCATCAACGGTGCCTTAAACAATGCCAACATGGCTTCCGATATGAAGATCCCGGGTGCGCAGAAGTATACCGGTGTTGTTCTTGACACCGAACTCGCCCGCTATCTTGCTGGCGAAATCTCGGTGGACGAGGCCTTGAAGAACATCGAAGCGGGCTGGGAGGAAATCACGGAAGATTTTGGCAGTGACGCCCAGATCAAGGCCCAGGCACTGGCGCTCGGCGGCGGTTAATAATCGCTACAGCGATGGCCAAGGCCAATATCACATCTCGCCAGCCGGGGTTTTCCCCGGCTGGACTTTCCGATGTTGAAACCTGGGGCGAATGGTTTGACCGCCATGCGCGCACGTTTTTTATCGCGCCTGCCGTCACGCTCATCCTGATTTTCGCAATCTTTCCGACTTTCTATTCCATCGTCTTTGCCCTGAGCCGGGTGAAATTCGCCGCCAACGGGTTGAATTTCCGTTTCGTTGGTTTTCAGAATTTTGCCAAGCAATTCTTCGGCAACGACCAGGTGCATTTCCTCGGCAAGACAGAAGCCATGGGCACATTCGGCTGGCTGTTCTTCTTGGCCGTGACTGCTGCAGTTCTGTGGTGGCTTTATCGCTCACTCAAAATCACGACATGGGTCGGCATGGTTGGACGGTTCATTTCCGCCGTGATGGCCATTGCCATTGCCTGGATCATGGGTGCCTCACTTCTGTCGGGCAATCCCATTGGCACGCTGCTCACCACACTCTTTTATGTATTCGTCGGTTGCGCCCTGCAATTCGTGATTGGCACGGGCCTCGCGTTCCTCTGCTCACAGCCCATCATGGGCAAGAATTTCTTCCGCGTGATCTTCTTCATTCCGCTGATGGTGACACCGCTTGGCGTGGGCTACGCCATGAAGATGGTGGCCGATATCACCAAAGGACCATTTGAACCATTGCTCAGGGGCTTCGGTATCGAGGACTGGGTGTGGTCGGCGAGTCCCTGGGGCGCGCGCTTCGTCATGATGATCTGCGACTCCTGGCAATGGATTCCATTCATCTTCATCTGCATGCTAGCGGCGCTTGAGAACGTGCCGCGTGACCATGTGGAAGCTGCCCAGGTCGATGGTGCTTCGAGCGTCCAGATTTTCCGCGAGATCATCTGGCCGCAGATCGTTCCCGTGGCAGTGACGGTACTCCTCATCCGCACCATCGAGGCTTTCAAGATCGTGGATCTTCCAAACATCATGACAGGAGGCGGGCCGGGATCTTCCACCGAATCCATGACGCTCAACTCCGTCTACATCTGGCGCGCCAATGACATCGGCACGTCGGCGGCGGTCGCCTATCTGCTGCTGATCCTGACAGTGGTGATCTGCGCTTCCTTCTTCAACTATGTGGTGCTTGGGCAATTGCGGAAGGCGCGGGCATGAGCGAGGCCAGCTTCAAGTTCGAAAAGTCCGGCCGGAGCCTGATGGAGCGGCTGTTCGAGCCGCCCGAGGTTGGCAAGATGTCGCCGGCAGCAAGCGTCGTGGCGCATCTTCTCCTGGCCGTCTGGTCGCTTTTCGTGCTCTTCCCGATCTATTGGGTGATCATCACGTCATTCAAGGATGCGGCGGCAGTAAACCAGGGGCCATTCTACATTCCCTTCGTGGATTTCGTGCCGAACCTCAATGCCTGGCGGGCGCAGTTCAACACAGACCCGTTCTGCGACGTGCCTTCGGTCATGAGGCAAGTGGGCTTGCTTCTCTACAATTCTTTCGCCTTCGTCGTCTCGCCGGTGGTGACGTTGCAGCCCATGGAACCGCAGATCTGCAAGATCTTCCTCGCCTTCACCAATTCCATCGTTGTCAGTGTGGTCTCGACGTCACTTTGCGTTGCCGTCGGCGCCATGGCGGCCTATGCGCTGGCCCGCATCCAGTACAAGCCGAAGTTCGGCAATATCATGGTGTTTGTCGGTTTGACGCTGCTCGTCATCCTCGCCACAAGTTACTTTGGAGTGCCATGGTGGCTTTCATCCGCCGTTGCCCTGGCCTTGTTCTTCTTTCTCGCCCGCGCCTACGGGAAGCGCTTTGAAGCTACGCTGGGCAATGGCGATATCCTGTTCTGGATCATCTCCCAGCGCATCCTGCCGCCCATCGTGGTGGTGATTCCCATCTACATGATGTTCCAGGCCGTTGGGCTGCTCGACACGCATCTGGCACTCATCACGGTCTATGCGGTCGCGAACCTGCCTATCGTCGTGTGGCTCATGCATGACTTTTTCGCCAATTTGCCGATTGAGCTTGAAGAGTCGGCACAGCTCGACGGGGCCACGCGGTTTGCCATCTTCTGGGATATAGTCTTGCCGCTGACGCGGCCGGGCCTTGCGGCCACCACGCTGCTCACACTCATTCTGAACTGGAACGAGTATCTCTTCGCCGTCTTTCTCGCCACGGCCAAGGTGCAGACCATGCCCATCATGGTGGCGGCCAAGAATGCCGGAGAGAAAGGCGTATTGTGGTGGGAAATGAGCGCCATTATCGTGGTCATGATCGTTCCCGTGGTGTTCATGGCAATATTGCTGCAGCGCTTCATTTCCAGAGGCGTTCTCCTCGGCGCGGTCAAAGG
Organism: Hyphomicrobiales bacterium; assembly: GCA_020029455.1. GTDB lineage: Bacteria > Pseudomonadota > Alphaproteobacteria > Rhizobiales > Aestuariivirgaceae > Aestuariivirga. Next base: position 12,178 of record JAIBJH010000042.1, on the reverse strand, counting down.
TTAGAAAGCAAGGCTTATGGCAAACGGCAAACCCGGCGTTCCCGTCTCCTTTGACAAGGTGCAGAAATCCTTTGGCGCAGTGCGCGTGCTGGAGGAACTGAACCTTGATGTGAAACCCGGCGAATTTCTGGTGCTGCTCGGCGCATCGGGCTCTGGCAAGACCACGGCTTTGCGCATTCTCTCAGGCCTTGAGACAGCAACAGCAGGGCGCGTCTTGATCGGCGACCGGGATGTCACGAACATTCTTCCCAAATACCGCGACATCTCCATGGTGTTCCAGTCCTACGCTCTTTACCCGCACAAGACGGTGGCCGAGAACATCGGCTTTCCGCTGAAAGTGAGGAAAGTCAATCCCGCGGAAATGGATGTGGCGATCCGCGAGTCGGCAGCGCAGGTACAGCTTGACCAATTGTTGGGGCGCTATCCGCGCGAGCTTTCCGGCGGCCAGAGGCAGCGCGTGGCTCTGGCGCGTGCCATTATCCGCAGGCCATCGGTCTTCCTGATGGATGAGCCGCTCTCCAATCTTGATGCGAAGCTTCGCGGCCACATGCGCGCGGAACTGAAGCACATGCAGGAGAGCCTGGGCATCACCACGATCTATGTGACGCATGACCAGATCGAAGCCATGACGCTCGCTCATCGCGTGGCCATTCTGGAGAAGGGCGTGCTGCAGCAGCTCGCGACGCCTGCCGACATCTACAACGATCCAGCCAATCTCTTCGTGGCGCAATTCATCGGCTCGCCGCCGATGAACATCGTCCATGGCGCGCTGCAGGGTAGCGAGTTCGTGCGCAACGGCGCCAAGATTAAGACGCCGGTGAAGGGCAAGGTGGCCAAGGCCGTGCTCGGTGTCCGTCCGGAAGACTGCACAGTAACATCCGCCGCCAAGGGAGATCTCAAGGGCGAGATTTTCACCAACGAGCTGATCGGCGATCATACGCTGGTGACGGTGAAGACCGGGGACAGCATGCTGGCGGTCAAGGCGCAGAAGGATTATCGCGGCAAGTCCGGCGAGAAGGTCGGCATTTCGCTCGCTAAGTCCGGACTCTATGTCTTTAACGCCGATGGTGGGGCGAGATTGCGTTAGAGCAAATTCCGCCATGACGATTCCGTCTTGGCGATAAGAATTTGCTCCAACATACTAGCTCGGCGCGAGTTCGCTTCGCGGACCTTCGGTTCTTGTCGGCCACGTGGATCCACGTGGCCAGAAAGCGCGTTGGGTTCCCGTTTCGGCTCCCCATATCCTTTCGAATTGTTGAAGCTATTGAAATCACTTGTTGTTCCTTTGTTCTAAATTCCTCTTGTCACCGGAACTAAAATAGAACATAGTGGAAACAGAACCGAACATCCGCAAATCGTTGCGTGAGGCCGGGGCTGGTGAAATAAGGAACGGGACAATGGGACAAGCGAATCTGCGGGTTATCGAGAACACCTCAATGGACAAGAACAAGGCGCTGGACGCAGCGCTGAGCCAGATCGAACGGGCCTTCGGCAAGGGCTCCATCATGAAACTCGGGGCTAATCAGGCGATGGAAGTGGAGGCGGTTTCCACGGGATCGCTCGGCCTTGACATCGCGCTCGGCATTGGCGGCCTGCCCAAAGGCCGTATTATCGAAATTTATGGGCCGGAATCTTCCGGCAAAACCACGCTGGCGCTGCATGTACTGGCGGAAGCCCAGAAGAGGGGCGGCATTTGTGCTTTTGTGGACGCAGAACATGCTCTTGATCCGATCTATGCCAAGAAGCTCGGTGTTAACATTGACGATCTCCTGATTTCGCAGCCGGACACGGGCGAACAGGCGTTAGAAATTGCCGATACGCTGGTGCGCTCGGGCGCCGTCGAGGTGCTGGTGATTGACTCTGTTGCGGCCTTGACGCCCAAGGCCGAGCTCGAAGGCGAGATGGGCGATTCACTTCCCGGCCTGCAGGCCAGGCTGATGAGCCAAGCCATGCGCAAACTCACGGCTTCCATTTCCAAGACGAGCTGCATGGTGGTCTTCATCAACCAGATCCGCATGAAGATCGGCGTGATGTTCGGCTCGCCCGAAACCACGACGGGCGGTAATGCGCTGAAGTTCTATGCCTCGGTGCGCCTCGATATCCGCCGCATCGGCGCCATCAAGGACCGCGACGAGGTGGTGGGAAACCAGACCCGCGTGAAGGTGGTCAAGAACAAGGTGGCGCCGCCTTTCAAGATGGTGGAGTTCGACATCATGTATGGTGAAGGCATCTCCAAGACAGGTGAACTTGTCGATCTTGGCGTGACAGCCGGGGTGGTCGAAAAGTCAGGTTCCTGGTTCTCCTATAATGGCGAGCGCATTGGTCAGGGCCGCGAGAATGCTAAGACCTTTCTCAAACAGAACCCGGATGTGGCGGCAACCATCGAGGCGGCGATCCGCGAGAATGCCGGAATGCTGGCCCAGCGCATCACCGACAAGTCAGGCGACGCCGGTTCTGCCGACGACTAGACTTCAAAGAGTTCCCAAGCGCTGGTTTTTGCCTTGCGTTGGCCCCACGAGTCCGGAACCCCTTTCCGGAGGGCCTTGAGGCAATGCGTCGCCAGTGTCCCCTGCGAGGTCGTGTAGCCCCACAACCCTCGCTCTCCGAGCCCCCGGATCACCGTCCGGGGGCTTTTTTGCTTTGTGGCGAAGCCTTGCGACCTGCAGGAACTGGCCCTAAAGAGCGCCACAACTCACACCACAGCAGCCGACGGTCAATTGACTGCCGATAAGCTGCTGAGCACTTTGAACCTGGCGCATCTTCCGCTTCGCAGATGATTCCACCTGCTTGCCCGATGCGCTATCTGGCTGGAACCGGGACCATATGAGCACGCTTGCGCAAATCCGCACCACCTTCCTCGACTTCTTCAAGTCACGGGGTCACGAGGTTGTTGCCTCCTCGCCACTTGTGCCACGCAACGACCCGACGCTGATGTTCGCCAATTCGGGTATGGTACAGTTCAAGAATGTCTTCACTGGCCTTGAGAAGCGCCCCTATAGCCGGGCCACCACGGCGCAGAAATGCGTGCGTGCCGGCGGCAAGCACAATGACCTCGACAATGTGGGCTACACAGCGCGGCACCATACCTTCTTCGAGATGCTCGGCAATTTCTCCTTCGGAGATTATTTCAAGCCTGAGGCCATTGAATTTGCTTGGACACTGATCACCAGGGAATATGGCCTGCCGAAAGACAAGCTTACCATCACGGTCTATTCGGAGGATGATGACGCTTTCAATCTGTGGAAGAAGATCGCGGGGCTGCCTGATAGCCGCATCATTCGTATTCCGACATCGGACAATTTCTGGCGCATGGGCGACACTGGCCCCTGCGGACCGTGTTCAGAAATTTTCTTCGATCACGGTGACAAGATCCCGGGCGGACCTCCCGGCAGTGCCGATGCTGATGGCGACCGTTTCATCGAAATCTGGAACCTGGTCTTCATGCAGTTCGAGGAGCAGCCGGGTGGTGGCCGTATCAACCTGCCGCGTCCATCCATCGACACCGGCATGGGGCTGGAGCGCATCGCCGCTGTGCTGCAGGGCACGCACGACAACTACGAGACTGACCTGTTCAAGACAATCATTGCAGCGATCATAGAGCGCAGCGGCGTTCCCGCCGAAGGCAAGGCCAAAGCTTCCAACCGCGTGATCGCGGATCATCTGCGCGCCTCGTCGTTCATGATCGCCGATGGCGTGCTGCCTTCAAACGAGGGCCGCGGCTATGTGCTCCGCCGCATCATGCGCCGGGCCATGCGGCATGCGGAACTGCTCGGCGTCAAAGAGCCGTTGATGTGCAAGCTGGTGCCGACACTGGTGCGCGAGATGGGCGCGGCTTATCCGGAACTGCCGCGCGCCGAAGCCCTCATCAGCGAGACGCTGCTTCTGGAAGAAACACGCTTTCGCAAGACCTTGGAGCGCGGACTTAAACTGTTGGATGAAGAATCGCATGGCCTCAAGGCCGGCGACATTTTCAAGGGCGAGACGGCTTTCAAGCTCTACGACACCTATGGTTTTCCGCTTGACCTGACGCAGGATGCGCTGAAGCCACGCGGCATTGCAGTTGATACCGATGCCTTTGCCAAATCCATGGCGCAGCAGCGCGAGGATGCGCGTCGTGCCTGGAAGGGCACGGGTGAGGCCCAGACCGATGCGGTATGGTTTGACCTCCGCGAAAAGCTCGGCGCCACAGAGTTTCTCGGATACGACACGGAACAGGCCGAGGGCCTGGTGCTGGCAGTCGTCGCTGATGGCAAGTCAGTTGCGGAGTTGAAGATTGGCCAGAAGGGCTCTGTCATCGTGAACCAGACGCCGTTCTATGGTGAGTCCGGTGGCCAGACTGGCGATCATGGCATAATCACTACGGCGGACGGCGGAAAATTCCGCGTCACCGACACCGTGAAGCGCGTGGGCGATCTTTTCGTCCATCAGGGTGAAGTTGTCGAAGGCAGTGTCAAGCCACTTGTGGCCTGCGTGCTCGAAGTCGATCATGGGCGCCGCGGCGGCAACCGGCAACATCACTCTGCAACACACCTGTTGCATGAAGCATTGCGCCGCCGGCTTGGAACACATGTTGCGCAAAAGGGTTCACTGGTGGAGCCAAATCGCCTGCGCTTTGACTTTTCGCACACAAAGCCCATGACCACCGAAGATCTGGCAAATGTGGAGGCGGTGGCGAATACCGTGGTGCAGCAGAATGATGCCGTGACCACGCGCCTCATGACAGTCGATAACGCCATAGCCGAGGGCGCGATGGCGCTCTTTGGCGAGAAGTATGGCGAAGAGGTGCGCGTTGTCTCCATGGGACGCAATGCGCCGGGGGCAGAGCGTCCCATCTATTCGCTGGAACTTTGTGGCGGCACGCATGTGGTACGCACTGGTGATATCGGCCTCATCAAGGTGCTGTCGGAGAGCGCCATTGCGGCAGGCGTACGCCGCATTGAGGCTTTGGCGGGAGAGGCGGCCAAGGCCTATCTCGATGAGCAGGACCGGCGCGTGCAGCAGGCGTCTGCCATTCTGAAGACGGCGCCCAATACGCTTCTTGAGCGGCTTGAAGCCCTGATGGATGAGCGCAAGAAATTGGAGAAAGAACTGCGCGATGCCAAGAAGGCTCTGGCGCTTGGCGGCGGTGGAGGCACTTCGGCAGCTGTTGAAGAAATCAACGGCTTCAAATTCCAGGGCCGTGTGCTTCCTGGCCTCGCGCCGCAGGATCTGAAGCCATTGGCGCAGGATGCGCTGAAGTTGATCGGCAGTGGCATTGTCGCCATGATCTCCGTGTCGGAGGACGGCAAGGCATCAATCGTGACCGGCGTTTCCTCCGATCTACAGGCGCGCTTCAACGCCGTCGATCTCGTCCGTCTTGCTGCGGTGACACTTGGCGGCAAAGGCGGTGGCGGCAAGTCTGACTTCGCACAGGCCGGTGGACCAGATGGCAGTAAGGCAGACGCGGCCATTGCCGCCGTCAAGGAAGCCTTGTCTGCTAGTTAGAGCGGTTCCATTTTTTGCGAGTCCAATTTCGGCTCCTTTCTACGAGGAGGAAGGAGAAATGGAGTGATTCCGTCAAACCTCATTAAACTCTAACCCTGAATTGCAGAAGCCAACCAGTACTCGCACAGCGAAAAATTAACAGCGCGTTTACCAGGCGGCTGGCATCACTTTGAAAAAAGATGATTCTGTCGGCCGAGAGCTGCCAGTGAAGGTTTGGAGAAAAATGTGACTGCATTGGCTTCACGGGTGGCGGGGGCAAGACTCGTTATCATCATTTGTGTTCTCCTGATTCCCATAGTTCTCCTCAGTTTCCTGCGGATTCAAAGCCATCGCGAGTCGATCGAGCGGACAGATAAGGAACTTGCGGGAGTTGCGGTTTCAGACGCCCTGGTCCGTTCGCTTGTGGGCATCGCCTCGGGCGAAACACAGGCAATTGGGCTGCGCCAGAATCTCGCGTCGCTGACGGCGCCCGCAAGCAGGATCGGGGTTGAGAAGCACATTTCAACCCTGTCGCTTGCTTATTCCTCGCCCGTCATGGACAGGACCTACATGGTGGATCTCACGGCGGAAACGCTGCACGAGGTGGGTGTCCATTCAAACCTGATCATGGATCAGGAACCGGAATCCTTCTTTCTCGCCCTCCACAGCATCATGCACATGTCGGCGCTGGTGCGGGAATTTCATGAGTTTCAATCAGGACTTGAGCGTGCCATCCAATCTTCCGGCATTGACCAGGTCGAGTTCAAGCAGCTTATGGTCCGGGTTGGCGAGATGACCGCCATCATCGAAGAGAGCGCGGACTCGCTTGAACATGCAAAGGAAGAAAGCGCCGCACCGGCGAGCTACGCCGCTGCGGAAGCTTTGCTGGCGGATCTGGCGCAAGATTTCGATGTCACGGCTGACGTGGTGGGCAAGGCGAAGCCCGGCAGTGAGCCCATCATTCTCTCCATGATGGCGCGCCAAAACTTCGACGCGTCCGGAAAATACAGGCAAGTTTTAGATGTCTGGGATCAGACATCAAAGCGCCTCCTTGCCCTTCTGACTGACCGGCGGGAAATAATGCAGCATGAGCTCTATATGCACATCGGAGTCTCGCTGCTTTGTGTGCTCCTCGGTGCCGGAGCTGCCCTTTGGATGTTCGCTTCCACACTGAAGCGGCTTGACCTCGTAGAGGCTGAGAAAGAGCGGGCGGATACCGCGCGCGATGAATCGGATATTGCGCGGGCCGAAACAGAGCGGATCAACGGCGAGGTGGCGGAACTCAACCGCAACCTTGCCGACAAAATACGCCTTCTCAAGGATGCCCAGGACGAGATCGTCAAGAAGGGGCGCATGGAACAGATGGGCCAGCTCACGGCAACAATCGCCCATGAGCTGCGCAATCCCCTCGGCGCGGTGAGGACCTCCGCCTTCCTCGTGGAGAAGAAGGTTAGGGGCCTCAATCTGGGTCTCGAAGCGCAATTGCAGCGCATCAATAATGGCGTGCAGCGCTGCGATAACATCATCACCCAGCTTCTCGACTATTCGCGCAACAAGCCGCTGCAATGCAATCCAGGCAACCTGGACGAATGGCTTTCTAGGGTCGTGAGTGAGGAAGCGGCGAAGCTGCCGCGGTCTGTCAACATTGAACTGGTGCTGGGGCTTGATGAGCGGCAGGTCCCCTTTGATGAAGCGCGACTGCAGCGGGCGATCATCAATCTGATGGCCAACGCCACGGAAGCCATGACGACCGGACCCAAACGGGATGCGGCCGATGCCCCTGCTGAGCACAAACTGTGGATCAGCACCCGCGTGGATGGCGCCGACTCGGTGATCATTCAGGTCAAGGACAACGGGCCGGGGATTTCGACGGAGAATTTGGCCAAGGTCCGCGAGCCGCTTTTCACCACGAAAAGCTTCGGAACCGGGCTCGGCATTCCGGCCATCGAACAAATCGCCCAACAGCATGGCGGGCGGCTTGAGATCCATTCGCGCCCTGGAGAGGGAGCCACTTTTGAAATTTACCTGCCGTTCAGCATGACAGGTCAATTGGGGGCAGATGCGGCATGAACCGGCGATCTGGCGTGCCTAGGGCGGTGCAGATCCTGAAATTGAAATCTATTCGTTAGTGAGGCGTTAGAACTAGTTTCTTATCTTCATATTCCTGCAATTAATGTTGCCGGCGATAGCTGGGAGCACTGGGGAACTTTAATGGCACGTGAACTCAGCATTCTGGTGGTGGACGACGACGTCGATAATGCAATGTCCTTGAGCGAGCTGTTCGAGCTCGAGGGGCATCGTGTGCATACGGTTTTCAGCGGGCAGGAAGCCATCAATGCCTGCGCTAACAGCCAGTATGACCTCGCCTTCATCGATGTAATGATGCCCGGCAAAAATGGTGTGGAAAGCTTCCTGGAGATCAGGCGCCTGAGGCCACAGGCCCGCGTCTTTATGATGACCGGCTACAGCGTGGAAGAACTTCTGCAACAGGCGGTGCGCGAAGGAGCCATGGGCTACCTTGAAAAGCCTTTCGAACCCAAGGAAGTCCTGCGCATCACCGAGTCCGTCGGCAAGGGCGGGCTTGTAGTGGCGGTTCCGCCCGCGCCGCAGCTTGCGGTCGGCGATGCGATTGAAGGGGCGCTGAAGAGCAGCGGTCTTTCTTGCCGGCGTGTCCGCGATGCGGTGGGCCTCGCCACGCCGGTGCAGCCGCAGGATGTCGTCATCATCGAGGCGCCGCTGCCGCTCATCGACGCGGTGTCAGGATATGAGACCATGCGCAAAGCCGGCCATGACAATGCCACTATCATCGTGCCGCAAACGCCGGCCGTCACTTCGGAAAGCATTCTGGGGGATGTGGGGGTGACCGGCATCCTGAACAAGCCGTTTGATCCCGTTGCACTGCTTAACCGTTTGCCGCAGCTCGCGGCCTGACTTTTTTTGGAGGAAGCCACTCAATGTCCCGACAGCTCAACATCCTCGTCGTTGATGATGACGCCGCCAACGCCGAGTCCCTGGCGGAATTATTCCAAATGGACAACCACAAGGTCATCGTTGCCTATGATGGCAGGCAGGCCGTCGAGGCTTTCAGCCTGAACCAGGTGGACATCGGTTTCTTCGACGTGATGATGCCGAACATGAATGGCGTCGATTCCTTCATCGAGATCAAGGACAAGTTCCCCGAGGCGCGCGTCTACTTCATGACCGGCTACAGCGCCGACGACCTGATTGACAAGGCCGTGAAGGGCGGGGCGCTCGGCGTCTTCAGCAAGCCCGTGGACCTCGGCAAGGTTCTGGCGACCGTCGAAGCTGAAGCGGCCTAGGCATTTGGGAGTGGGGCAACCGATGGAAAATCCCAAGTATAACCGGCTGAGGGATCCGGATGTTCTCCTGAGCATCCTGGACAATCTTCCGACGTCCATTTTCGTCAAGGACGAGAACCTGCGCTTTGTCTATTCCAACGAGCTCCACTGCCAAATGATCGGCAAGCCGGAAGAGGCGCTCATCGGCAAGTGCGACTCTGACTTCTATCGTGGTGAAGAGGCCGAGGGCTTCCTTGCCAATGACCGCGCAGTGATCGAGGGCGGCCAGACAAACATCAGCGAGGAAATGGCTTCGCAGGAATCGGGCATGACCATGCCCGTTCTCACGCGCAAAGCCAGGCTGAAGGCGCCGGACGGCAATACCTACCTGATAGGCACCAACGCCGACCTCACAGAAATCAAGAAGCGGGAAAACCAGTACCGGGCGCTGACGGCGACAGTGCCCGTTGGCGTGCTGCAAATAGAAGAAGGCGGAGGTATCTCCTTCTCCAACCCGCTGTTCAACGTCTATTGCGGAGGCGACGGAAGTGGGGAAGAAGGCAGCCACCTCGTAAAGCAATTGGCCGAGGCTCATCCGGGTTTTCCCGGTGTTGCCTGCAAGTTCGAGGGTAATGTGCAGGTGATGGGCGCTGAGCCACGGGCCATGCTGGTGATGAGTTCGGGCTGGCTGCACCTTGGCGGTGAGAAGCGTTCTGCCATCGTGAGCATCATCGACGTTTCCGAGATGACGGAGCTGCGCCGCATCAACGAGGAGGTTTCGCGCCTCAACAAGGAACTGGCGGCCAACATGAAGAAGCTGGCCGAAGCCCAGGACGAGCTGGTGAAGAAGGGCCGCATGGAGCAGCTTGGCCAACTTACGGCCACTGTTGCCCATGAGCTCAGGAATCCGCTTGGCGCGGTCAGAACCTCGTCATTCCTTTTGGATCGCAAGCTGCGCGGCAAGGACCTCGGCATCGAGGGTCAGCTTGACCGCATCAACAAGGGCATTGTCCGCTGCGACAATATCATCACGCAGCTGCTCGACTTCTCGCGCACGCGCCAATTGGCCTGCCAGCCGGAGGACCTTGACGGCTGGCTCGCGGGTGTCATGGAAGAGATGGCCAAAGGCCTGCCTCACGCCGTCTCGATCAATGTTCTGCTAGGCCTCGATGGTACCATGGTGCCTTTCGATCCGGCACGACTGCAGCGCGCGATTGTCAATCTCGTGGCAAATGCGAGCGAAGCGATGGTGGGGCAAGGCGATGATCCGTCGAAATTTGCCTGCGCCTCGCCTTCCATATCGGTCACGACCAGGCGCGTTGGTGAAGAAGTCTGCATCGAGGTCAAGGACAATGGCCCTGGCATGTCGGCCGAAGTGATAGCCCGCATACGCGAGCCTCTTTTCACCACCAAGAGCTTCGGCACGGGGCTGGGCGTTCCAGCCGTAGAACAGATCGTCACCCAGCATGGGGGCAGACTGCAGATAGACGCCGAGCCGGGCAATGGCGCGGCATTTATCCTATGGCTGCCGCTGACGGCGGTCGATGACGGATCCCAGGATGACGCTAAAGTGGCTTGACGGCCTGAAAAGCATCTATCGATTTCATACATGCCCGGTTCTGCACCGGGCATTTCCTTTTCGTGGAGGCCAACATGAACAACGATCACCAGGGCTGAGCTTCTTAGCCTTCTTAGCAGCCTTCTTTGCTTTCTTAGCAGCCATGTTCATCTCCTAGAGATTTAGGTTGTTTAGCCCAACAACGCAGGCTCTACAGTGAACCAAGCACCATCGCATGGGAATCATGCCAGACATGCACTTGTCACCGTTCACCTTGTGGACCCGTTTGTGTGATTCGGCAATATGCCGACTACATCTGGTGTATCATCCTGAAACACCTAACAAGACGTAAAGATTTCAAGATTCTGAAAATTACTCCGTGAGCGGAGGAAATACAGAACGCGAGTTATATGCGGATTGACGTTGTTTTTTCAAGGCGCTCCGTAGGCGGACGAATCGGCTTTGAACTTTTTTGAGCGTGGCTGGCGTTGCTGCGACTTCAGTTGCCATACAATAGTTATCCACAATTATTTTTAGATGAGAGGCAGGCGATGCCTCATTGACCGGTTTGTAGTTCGCAAGAGCGATGAAGAAAGCGAGTTGCATGACTGCCCTACTGCCACGGACGTTATCAAGTTTGCAGGCTTGTGCGATGTTGGCACCGATGGATTTTTCATGAGCCGCATAGCGAAGACTGTCTGGTTGTTCGGGCTGACGCAGATCATCGGCTATGGCGCTCTCTACTATTCCTTCGCCATCCTTGCCGATGATGTGGCGCAGACATTTGGCTGGACACAGTCGGACTTTTTCCTTGTCTTTTCCATAGCGCTTGGCGCGGGAGGGTTGATTGCTCCACACATGGGAAGAGCGCTTGATCGCTTTGGCGCGGCCCGCGTCATGACCTGGGGGTCCATTGCATCTTCGGCTTGCATGGCTCTGCTGGCAATGGCGCCATTGGGCTGGCTTTTTGTGGCGGCACTCATTCTCTCACAACTTGCGGCGACTTTCGTTCTCTATGATGCGGCTTTCACGGCGCTGGTGCAGGCCACGGGCGGCAAGGCGCAATTGCGCATTGTCCATCTCACTCTGATCGCTGGCTTTGCCTCTTCCATCTTCTGGCCGCTCACCCACTGGCTCGATCAAGAGCTGGGTTGGCGAGCGGTCATTGGTATTTACGCGGCGCTTAACCTTTTTGTCTGCGTTCCCGTTCATGCACTGATCGCGCGCTGGAGGAGGGAGGGGATCGAGGCCACTCAATCGTCCGGCGAGATAGTGGCGGTGGCAAGTGAGGGGCAACTGAGGGCGGACCAGAGGCGGCGGGCCTTCCTCCTGGTGGCCAGTGGTTTCTCATTATCGAGTTTCGCACTCTCTGCCGTGCTCTCGCAGATGGTGCCGATGCTCTCAGCCCTGGGCTTCGGTGCGACGGCGCTTGCCATCTCGACCTTGTTCGGCCCTGCGCAGGTGGCGGTGCGCTTCATCAATATGGTGCTGGGGTCCAAGCGCCATCCCTTGACCGTGACGCTTTTGGGGCTCTCGCTCCTGCCGCTGGGGCTTTTCATCGTGGCGGCTGCGGCCCCGGCCGAAAGCGGGGCCGTCGCCTTCGTCATTCTTGTGGGGCTGTGTTCGGGCCTCAAGAGCATCGTGCAGGGCACGCTCACTCTCGCGCTCTTCGGCAGCGAAGGCTTTGGCAGGCGGGCAGGGCTCCTCGCCTCATCCCGTTTCGTGCTGGGGGCGCTTGCGCCTTTTGCTTATTCCTGGACTGCGGCACAAAGTTCCGCCGTTCTCGCCACCGTGCTCTTCGGCGTTATCGGCGCCATTGCCGTGCTGGTCTTTGTCGAAGTGGCGCGGATGCTGCGGC
>JAIBJH010000227.1 GCA_020029455.1 Hyphomicrobiales bacterium | reverse complement strand
TTCCCCGCAAGGATATTTTTGTCACCACAAAGGTGCGCCCCCAGCTTATCAGTGATGGACCCCTGCAAAGGTCTGTGCAGGAAAGTCTCGAACGCCTGGGCGTCGATGTCATAGACCTTCTGCTCATCCACTGGCCCAACCCTGAAATACCCTTGGCGGAATCCATGCGCGCCTTGGGCAGTGCCAAGCGCCAGGGGCTTACGCGGCATATTGGAGTGTCAAACTTCACCATTGCTAAGCTCGACGAGGCAATGAACAGTTCGCCCGAACCCATCGCCGCCGTGCAGTTCGAATACCATCCCTATCTCGACCAAAAGCGCCTGCTGGCCGCCGTGAGGAAGTTTGGGCTGGCGATAACAGCCTATTGCCCCATTGCCCTGGGTAAGGTGGCCAAGGACCAGACCCTGATCGATATTGGAAAGAAATACGGCAAATCCGCCGTCCAAGTGACACTCCGCTGGCTCATCCAGCAGGACGACGTGATTGCAATTCCCAGATCCTCGAAGCCCGAAAGGCTCAAGGAGAATCTCGATGTTTTTGATTTCGCTTTGACTGACAAAGAAATGGCTGAGATAGGCAATATGACAATTGCGGGCTCCCGCCTGATCAATGAACCGCAATGGGTGCCCAATTGGGACTGAAACCGGAATCGCCGTGCCAGAACCTGACAACAAGAAGCTGAAAAAATCATCCATGCGCTGGTCTCCGCGCGCCCTCCCAACCATGGATGACGTAGCAAAAGTAACCGGCTTTTCGCAGATGACTGTTTCGCGGGCCTTCCTGCAGTCAGCGCCCATTAAGGAAGAAACCCGCAAGCGGATACTCAAGGCCGCCACCAAGATCGGCTACTACCACAACAAGGCTGCTTCCAGCCTCGCGTCCCAGCGCACGCGGGCGTTTGGAATCATCCTCCCTACCCTGCAGGATTCAATCTACGTATCGTTTGTGGATGCGGCGAGGCAAGTGTTCGAAGATCAGGGTTTTGATCACCTGCTCCAGACCATCGACTACACCCGCGGCCGCGAGATGCACGCGATAGGCTCTCTTCTGTCGCAGCGGGCTCGGGCCATTCTGCTTCCCTCGATCGGCCACACGCCGGAGACGCGAAAACTTCTTCAGACGCTACCTATTCCAATGATCGAAATCGGCAACATCCCAAGCCACCCCATTCACTATGCAGTGGGTCACTCAGATGCCGATGCCGGATACCTTGCAACAAGGAGATTGCTTGAGATAGGGCGGCGCAACATCGGCATCATCTGTGGCGTGGCCAGCGAGACTTCAAATGCCCGCAGCCGCTTACGCGGATATTGCAAAGCATTGGAGGAAACCGGGTTCGAGATTGATCTGAAATTGCAGGCGCAAGTGGAGCACACAATCGAATCCGGCCTCGCCGGTCTTGACCGGTTACTGAAAGCAAATGCCAAACTCGATGGCATTGTCATTGGCGGTGAGATCTGGACAAGTGCCGTCATTCTCCGTTTGCTGGCGTCCGTCAGGAGAATTCCAGATGACATTGCAGTCGTTGGCATAGGTGAAGTTGAATTGGGACCCTACCTGCCGGTGCCTTTAACCTATGTCGCACTTCCCCGGCGCGAGGCGGGCACGAAATCAGCAGAACTCGCCGTTAAACTCATCCGGGGGGAAGATGTTAGTGAAGCTGTCATCAAGCTGCCGGTGACCCTGGTGATAGGCGGCACCGCCTGAGAACTTGCATCGGAAATACGTGTCAGCCTCACAAATGGACAACCTTGCCGGTGCGCACGCTTTCATCCGCGGCAAGGACGATGCGGAGAGAGCTGATGGCCTCCTCAACATGAAGGCTCATATTCCGGTTGCTGCGGATGGCGTCAAGGAAGACAGCCTGCTCGCGATTGCACAACTCCTGATGGCCCGGTTCATCATCCATGCGGATAATGTCATCCTTGCGCGCCAGTGTGCCGTCGGCTTTGAGCGCGCCATGATGGACGCGCAGCGCCGACGTCTTGGTATGTGCATCCACGTCGGATGACTCGGTCTTCGATTCATCCATGGCAATCGACACGGAACCCTTGGGTCCGATCATGTCCTTCACGAAAAACGCCGTCTCGCTCATCATGGGGCCCCAACCGGCCTCGTACCAGCCCACCGAGCCGTCATCGAAAGTCACCTGCAGCTGGCCATAATTGTACATGCCGGGCTTCACTTCATCGGTGAGGCGCACGCCGATGGCATGAACGCTCTTCGGCTTGGCGCCCGTGACCTGGCACATGACATCCACATAATGCACGCCGCAATCGACGATCGGCGAGATGGAATTCATCAGCTGCTTGTGTACTTCCCATTGCGCACCGGAGGATTGCTGGTTCAAGTTCATCCGCATCACCAGCGGCTTGCCCAGCGTGCGCCCGATCTCCACAAACTTCACCCATGACGGGTGGACGCGGAGGATATAGCCGATGACGATCTTGAGACCCTTGGCTTTGGCGAGTGCCGCGATCTCCTCTGCCTCCTTCACAGTGGCAGCCAACGGCTTTTCGATAAAGAGATGGCAGCCAGCATTGAGCGCCATCTTGGCATATTCCCCGTGGGTATCAGGCCAGGTGTTGATGGAAACGGCGTCCGGTTTCGCCGCTTTCAATGCCTCGCCGTAATCATTGAACAGGGCAACACTCGGGAACTCACTCTTGATGTCCACGCGCTGGTCAATGCCACGGCTACACAGTCCAGCGATCTCGAAGCCATCATTGGCGGCATAGGCGCGTGCATGAGAAAGCCCCATATTGCCGACGCCCACGACAAGCACCTTCACCTTCTTCATTGGCCTTCCACCCAGGTTTGTATGACGTTCAGATTATCGTCAAAATGCACAAGGCTCGCCAGCGCGCCGGGCGCGATGTGACCCAGATCGCTGCGCCCCAGGAAACGCGCCGGATTGCGCGAAGCCATCTGCAGGGCGGATGCCAACGATACGCCCAGGTGGTTCACGCAATAGCGCACCGCCTCGTCCATGGTGAGATTGGAGCCGGCAAGCGTGCCGTCGTCAAGCTGCAACCGGCCATTCACACGCTGCACTGAACGGCCCTGCAACTCGAAATGGTCAGGGCCACCGGCAGCGGGAGGCATGGCGTCGGTCACCAGCATGAAGCGGTCATGGGCTGTCGCCTTGAGGGCGAGCTTCAGGGAAATATCATGCACATGAAGTCCATCGGCAATGATACCGATAAAACTCCTGTCATCGGCAAGGGCCGTGCCCACCATGCCGGGCTCGCGGCCAGTCATCTGACTCATGGCGTTGAAAAGATGAGTGAAGGAAGAAGCGCCTGAATCAAGTGCGGCACGCACGTCACTGTAGTTCGCCTCCGCATGACCGAGACTTACCCGGATGCCGGAAGCCACAAGCTTGCGTATTGTCTCGGGCGGCACCTTGTTGGGCGCGACCGTCAGCATCACGGTGCCGCAATTGGCGTTCGCCAGCGACTTGATGTCATCGTCCGAGAAGCCCCGGATGTATTGCGGATCGTGAGCGCCCTTGCGGGCAGGATCGAGGAACGGCCCTTCCACATGAATGCCAAGCACATTGGCAACACCTTGTTCGCGTGCTGCCCGCACAGCTGAAATCGCTGCAGCGGTCACCTCGGGCGCATCGGTGATGACAGTGGGCAACAGCCCCACCGTGCCGAAGCGGTGATGTGAACCCGCAATCGTTTTCACAACGTCCGCGGAAGGATTGTGATTGAGCAACGCGCCGCCGCCGCCATTGACCTGCACGTCAATGAAACCCGGCACCAACAACCCTCCAGCCAGCTTTTGCTTTTCAACTCCAGCGGCAAGTTCTCTTTCTGGAATGCAATGGGAGATGCGCGGCCCTTCCACCACGACGGCCATGCCATCCTGGAAGTTTTCACCGTCAAAGACCCGGGCTCCGGTGAGTGCGAAGACCATCACACAGTCTCCGTCACTTTACGTAGCATGCGCGGCACATCCGGATCGCGGCCACGCATCCGCGCCAACTCTTCGATGGCGAGATAGGTGCTCTGGATCATCACAATGGGTTCAAGCAGCGGATGGCCGGCGTGTCCTATGGGCAACCCGCCTGCCCCGATGACAAGCAGCTTGGCGCCTGCAGCTTTCAACCGTTGAATAGCTGCCTGCGTCGAAGGCAAAGACTGGTCATCTTGCGCGTAGACGAGAATTGGAAAGCCTTCACCCACCAGTTCCAGCGGCCCGTGCATCACCTCCGCAGCAGAGTATGCTTCCGCGTGAATGGCGCAAGTTTCCTTAAGTTTGAGCGCCGTTTCAGCCGCAATGGGAAGTGACGGGCCCCGACCCAGAACATAGAGCGAGTCCACTTCCGCGAGGCGTTCGACAACCTCAGGCCACTTCTTATGAGACGCATCCACAAGACTGTCCGGCAGCGAAGCGACGGCGCTTTTCAGCACCGGGTCGTCGAGCCAATAGGCCACCAATGCCGCAGCCGCTGCCAGCGAGACGATGAAAGTCTTTGTCGCGGCCACGCTCTTCTCGGGACCGGCGCAAAGTGGAAGGCAGATGTCGGCATTCCTTGCAGCGGGCGAATCC
>JAIBJH010000226.1 GCA_020029455.1 Hyphomicrobiales bacterium | reverse complement strand
ATGCCGGGAATTGCCACTTCATTGAGTCCGGTGAGACCCGTCTCAAGGCCGCGCAGCGCCTTCTGGAATGACTCCTGGAAAGTACGGCCAATGGCCATGACCTCGCCCACAGATTTCATGGCGGTTGAAAGAACGGGCTCAGCGCCGGGAAATTTCTCGAAGGCGAAGCGCGGGATCTTGGTCACCACATAATCGATGGACGGCTCGAAACTTGCAGGTGTTGCGCCGCCTGTGATGTCGTTTGCCAGCTCATCAAGTGTGTAGCCGATGGCCAGCTTCGCCGCGACTTTGGCGATGGGAAAGCCTGTGGCCTTCGATGCCAGCGCGGACGAGCGCGAGACGCGCGGGTTCATCTCGATGACGACAAGGCGGCCATTCTCCGGGTTCACGGCGAACTGCACGTTGGAGCCGCCGGTCTCGATGCCGATTTCGCGCAGCACCGCAATCGAGGCATTGCGCATCACTTGGTATTCCTTGTCAGTGAGCGTCAGGGCAGGTGCGACGGTGACGCTGTCGCCCGTGTGCACGCCCATGGGATCGATGTTCTCGATTGAGCAGATGATGATGCAGTTGTCCGCCTTGTCGCGCACAACCTCCATCTCATATTCCTTCCAGCCCAGAACCGACTCTTCGATCAGCACTTCCTGGGTGGGCGAGGCATCGAGGCCCTTCTCGACGATGTCGAAAAACTCCTCGCGGTTATAGGCAATGCCGCCACCTGTGCCGCCGAGGGTGAAGGAGGGGCGGATGATGCAAGGAAGGCCGATGGCCAACATGGCTTCGAAGGCTTCCACAAGCGCCCGGTCGCGGTATTTTTTCTGGCGCTCGGGTTCTCCTTCCGCCCACTGCATTTCAAAGGCATCGACATCAGTGGCTTCTGCCTTCAACCGTGCATGAAGCTCCTTGTCCGCATCTTTGGCGGCGGAGGCATTGGCGAGCATGGATTTCGGACTCTCGAGGCCGATCCTGGTCATGGCATCGCGGAACAGTTCGCGGTCTTCCGCCTTGTCGATGGCTTCTGCCTTGGCGCCGATCAGCTCCACGCCGAACTTCTCGAGCACGCCCATCTTGTTGAGGGAGAGCGCGGTGTTGAGCGCCGTCTGTCCGCCCATGGTGGGCAGGATGGCGTCGGGCCTTTCCTTTTCGATGATTTTGGCCACCACTTCCGGCGTGATGGGCTCGATATAGGTTGCATCCGCCAATTCGGGGTCGGTCATGATGGTGGCTGGGTTGGAATTGACGAGGATGATGCGGTAGCCTTCCTCCTTCAGGGCCTTCACGGCTTGCGTTCCGGAATAGTCGAATTCGCAGGCCTGGCCGATGACTATCGGCCCAGCCCCGATGATGAGGATAGACTTGAGATCAGTTCTCTTTGGCATTGGGAAACCCGAATTTGGGCTTCCCTAGCGGAAGGGACTGGCGATTCCAAGTTGTTTGGATGGCAAGGTTCTGGCAGCCAACTTGTGGCCGTTCCAGGCCATTCTTGTGCCTCCAGCGGCTGAATGATAGGCTTATTTCGATACTTCGCAGAATGAGGCGAAACCTCTCGCGAAGCCGCCTATGACCGGGGGGTCAAAACTCTCAAGTGCCAGTGGCTGCTTTTGTGCCACTGGCGGCAGTGCTTGAGTTTCCCGGCTTCAAAACTTCGCGCTGAACCCGGTCTGCAGGCACGCCGCTCGACAATTTGCGCGCGCAGGGAGGGACTAGCCATGACCGCCTACAATATTGTCCGTTTCAAAGTTAAGCCGGGCCAGGAAAATGCCTTCCTCGAGGCTCACGGCAAGATGAAACCGTTCGACGGCATGAAGGAAGGCGCAATCATCAAGACAGGAGACCGCACCTATTGCCTCATCGGAAAGTGGCAAGGCATGGATAAAATCGTTGCAGCCCGCTCTGGAATGATCGGTACGCTCGACTCGTTCCGCGGCATGCTGGAGGATTTGGGCAGCGGATTGGGCGTTACGGATCCAATCTCCGGCGAAGTGGTTGTGGATTTGAAGGCCGGATAGCGGTTTTACGGTGGCGGCATGAAAACCGTCGACCAGTTGCTTGAAGAGTCGCGGAAGCTGCTGCCCGGGCGGCCATCACCTCAGCAGACGCTGAAGGAAATTGCCGCTGGGGCATTTGTCGTGGACATCCGGGGCGATGAGCAACAGCGCCGCGATGGCCTCATCCCAGGCACCACCATCATCCGGCGCAATGTGCTTGAATGGCGCTGCGACCCGGATTCAGTGTGGCGGCACAAAAAAGTGACAAACCATGAGCTGAGGATCATCCTGGTTTGCGACGAGGGTTATCAGTCCAGCCTTGCCGCGGCCAATTTACAGCTCATGGGAATGACAAAAGCTACCGATATGGCCGGCGGCTTCCAGCAGTGGAAGAGCGAGGGCCTCGCCATTGCGCCTTATGGAGGGGGATTGAAGTTGAAGGAGGCAATTGCCGGTTGGTGGCAGAGACTCGTTCCGGCTAGCCTCAGATATGCGCTGCAGAAAAAGCGCCAGGGCGATCAATAGCAATTAGGCGATGATTTGCGCCTGACCCCGCGCCTGCCAAGACTCGGCAAACAAAAAAGCGGCATCCTGGGACATGGACCGTGCCACGCCGTAGCCCTGAATTTTGTCAGCCCGAAGTTCCTCGAGAAGGGCAATTTCCTCGCCTGTCTCGGCGCCCTCGGCAACAACATCGAGACCAATGGAGTGGCCCATGTCGATGATCGACCTGAGGATTGCCTTGCGGCGGTCCGATTTGTGCGCATCGGTGACGAAAGAGCGGTCGATCTTGAGGATGTTGAAGGGCAGCTTGGCAAGGTAGCCCATCGACGAGTAGCCGGTGCCGAAATCATCCAATGCCAGCTGGATGCCGCCATCGCTCAGGGCATGAAGGGTACTGCGAATATCCGCTAGCCCGGAGCCGATAAAAATGCTTTCCGTTACTTCGAGGCACAGCAGGTGCCGGGGAAGGCCATGCCGTTCGGCAATCTTCATCACCTTTGCGGCAAATCCGCTTTCCAAAAATTGCGCGGCCGAGACATTGACTGACATGGTGTGCTCTATGCCCGTGGCCTTGAGCCATTGGGCCGCCACGCGGCAGCTTTCATCAAGCACCAACTCACCGAGATCGGCGATAAGGCCGTTTGCTTCTGCTACGGGAATGAAGACGGTGGGTGGGATCGATCCAAGGTCCGGATGCTGCCAGCGGGCGAGGGCCTCGAAGCCTGCAATATTTCCCGAACTCATGTCTAGCTGCGGCTGGAAGTCCACGCCGAGCGCGTGGTTGGTGATGGCCTGGCGCAGGTCCTGCGCTAGTTTTGTGCCGAACTGCGCTTCCTCCTTCATGCCGGGCTGATAATGCACACAGCGGTTAGGTCCCTGCTTGCGTGCCGCCTCAAGTGCCAGGAAGGCGCAACGCAGAAGGTTGGTGCCGTTGACCGGGTCTGGCGCAAGCATGGCGGCTGTGGCCACGCCGCAATCGACATCAATCTTGATCTCGCTCCTCAGAATGATGAGGGGTTGGATGAATGCTGCCATGAGTTCCGCCATTGCGCGCTCAATGCCACCCGCATTGATGTCCGGATAGAGGAGGACCGCGAAATCATGAGCTCCGACCCGGAAGACGGCTGCTCCATGGGCGCTCTCGCGCAAAGCTGCCGCGACACTCATCAGGACGCCATCACCGATGGTTTGCCCAAAGGCGTTGGTGAATGACTTGTAGCTATGCACATCGATGATCGCGAGCGCGGCCTTGCCTGCATTGGCGCCTGCGATGGCGACTTCATTCAAGAGGCTCGAGCGGTTGGGCAATCCGGTGAGCGTGTCAAAATAGGCGAGCTTCTGCAGCGACTGGTCGCGGAAGCGGATGTCGGCCATGAGATCTTTGAATGACTCAAGCAGGACGCCGACTTCACCGATGTGCTCGGCAACTTCAATGTCGGCGCTGTAGTTCTTGCTCTGGCGGATGGCAGAAATCTGTTTTGTGAGGGCAACGACGGGTGCCACAATGCGCCGCTGCAATGGTTTTGAAAGAAGCGTGCCGAACGAGGCCGCCACAAAAGCCGCAACAAAGGTGTTGATGAGCGTCAACAGGAAGTGAGATCTCGCGCCGCTGATATCGGCGAGCAGCACAAGCCGGCCCACGCGCTGGCCGCCTTTCACAATATCGACTGCAACCGGCATCGTCCCGCGGAACAAGAAGGACAGATTGCTGCCATCCATGCTGGCAAGGTCGCTCTGCAGCACGGCCGTCTGGCCGAGATTGGCGAATGTCTTGCCGTCGACGTCAGCCAGCGAGACCATCAATAGTCCGGGAATGCGGGCTACTGCGCCAAGTCCCTCGAGGGCCTTGATGCGGTTGCGCTCGACCAAGGCATCAGCCACAGCCGCGGCCAGCGTATAGCCGGTGTTTTCCAGCGATTTGCGCTGCAGGCCCAACTCGTTGTTGACCTGCACGAAGGACAGGGCAAGCGCCGCCAAGAGCACGGCCGAGAAGACCGCACTGGCCACAAGCCGGCCGATCTGCCGGCCGATGCCCTTTCCCTGTGCTGACTCCGACATGCCACCCATCCTGCCGGGCGATCT
>JAIBJH010000225.1 GCA_020029455.1 Hyphomicrobiales bacterium | reverse complement strand
TCCCACTGTAGGATGGAACACGGCAGCGCTTGCATCATAGGCTTCGTCATAGGGAAAATGCGCGCCGTTCTTGTTGGCATAGATGAACACCGGCCCCGGCTTTGCCAGTTCCTCAGCCACAATCGCCATCAAATGGTCATCAGCCTCGGAAGCTTCCACATTCTGAATGGCATGGAAACTGTCGATCTTCGCCTTTTCTTCCAGCGTCATGAAATTCTGCAACGCGCTTGCGGTGCGGATGGAGCCTGCCTGCGCATCGATGAACACCGTGCGATAACCCGCCTTCCTGGCGTAATCCCACACTGTGGGGTTAGTGTTGGCCGAATGGATAATGTCATCCCGGTCCACCATGAAGCGCAGGATGGCATTGGAATAGTGACTGCAATTGCCGCCTGAGATGGCGCGGCCATAGTCGATGAGCTGTGATGCTGAAGCCACCATGTTCGGCGTGAGAACATGGTCGGGCGATGTGCCCGCATAGTCCGCGCGGATGCTTTCATCGACAAGCACCAGGATCTTCTCCTGCCGCTTTCCTGAATCCGGCATCCAGGAAACCCGTATTCTCGGCTGCGGCGGGTTGAGCGCGATGCGAGCGCCTGTAACGGCACTCAAGGCCAACGATGCAAACTGCTGCGGCATGGCCTGCGACCCGCCACCGCCCTTGAGATAGACAATGCCGCCAATCGCCAGCACGGGCACAGCAGGCAACCATGCAAAACGCCTGAGCCAGATCCTCGCGCGTGGTCCCCAGCTTACAGGGTCCACGGCAAAAACGGCGAAGGCAAAAGCAAAAAGTGCAAGCGCCAGCCACACAACATGGGCATATTCTTCGCTCGCCCGGCCCGCTTCGTGGCGGGCATTCCACAGCGAAAGAATGTCAAAGGCCGTAAGCTCCGATTGGCTGGCCTGCTGATAGCCCCAGCCAATGGCTGTGGAGAGAGCGATGAGCGCCGCCCAAAACCAACGCAACCAGCGGTCAGGCTGGAACGCCGCAACAAGCAGCGCCAGAACCGCGATGGCCCAGATTGCGACATAGGGAATAAGCGTTTCCGGCCGGTGATTAACCAGAAGAAGCTCAATGCGGCCCATAAATCCATGGTTGGTGAAGATCAGCAGTGCAAGCACCAAAACGCACTTTAATCCAAGTAAAAACAGCGTCTTGCCTTTGCTTGCTGAAGGCGAACTGGAAGTCTTGATGCTGCGCAGGTTGGATGAACTCATTGTGTGCCGTCTCCTGCCCGGTCGGGGCTGTCTTCCAACCGATGCAAGTCCTTCGCCATGCCGTTACCTGGCCGTCATGGAACTGTCACATTGGCTTTCCGCCCCCGGCGGCGTATGACCGCGCCCAATTCAGAATCTCTTCCGCAGGACGCTTGCACGCTACCGCAATGAACCCCGGCACACTTGTCATCATGAATCTCCTGGGCGGCGTAGCCTTGCTGCTCTGGGGCGTGCGCATGGTGCGCACTGGCATTACCCGCGCCTGGGGTGACAAGCTCAAGCAATTCCTCGCCCATCGCCTCGGAAACCGCCTGTCGGCCTTCTTTGCAGGCGCGGCTGCAACCCTGGTGTTGGGAAGCGGCACCGCGACCAGCCTCATTGTCTCGAACATTGCCGCCGCTGGAGGCCTCCCTATCGCCCTCGGTCTTGCCGTGCTGCTGGGTGCCGATGTTGGCTCCGCCATCACCACCACCATATTTGCCTCCAGCACATCCGTGCTGAAGCAAGTGGCACCGCTCCTCGTCTTTGCGGGCTATGTGGTCTTCAGCTTCAGCCAGGAACCCAAGCCCCATAACGCCGGCCGCATTCTCATCGGCGTAGGCCTCATGCTCATGGCCCTGCAGTTGATCTCGCAAACAACCCAACCGCTGAATAGCGCCTCCCTGTTCCACGCCGTGCTGTCGGCGCTCTCCCGCGAGCCGGTGCTTGCCTTCATCGTCGGGGCGATCCTCGCCTGGGCCTTTCATTCCACTCTTGCTGCAATCCTGCTCATCGCCTCGCTTGCCGGAAATGACAATCTCGCCCTCAACACGGCGGCGGCCTTCATCCTGGGCATCAATCTGGGCGGCGGCATGCCGGCTCTGCTCGGCGCCATGTCGCTGCCCCGCGAGGCGCGGCAATTGCCTGTTGCAAACCTTTTCTGCCGCGGCATCATCTGCGTGGCGGCAGTCCCCCTCGTCCCGTGGTTCATCTCCGCCGCTTCCAATCTCGGGTTGTCAGGCTTGCCTTCCGTGCTTGCCCTCCATCTCGTAATCAATGTGGTTGTGGCCGTCATCTGGCTGCCATTGGCGAGGCTGGGAGCAGCGATCTCCTCCCGCCTCATGCCAGCGGGCGAAGAGCCGCCGGACCCACTGGCTTCCCCGCGCTATCTTTCCGTGGCATCGTTCGAAACACCAGTAGTCGCCTTGTCCAATGCCGCGCTCGAAACAACGCGTATGAGCGAAGTCTTGGACCACATGCTCGTCACCGCCCGCAAAGCCATGACATCGGAGAGTACAGAAACCCTGAAGGAACTCCGCCTGCAGGACCAGCGGCTCAACACTTACCAATCCTCCATCCAGAGCTATCTGTCGGATCTCACCAACCGCAACCTGACGCCCGACGAAACCCGCCATGCCATGGAACTGTTGCTCTATGTCTCTAATCTGGAGCATGCGGGCGATATCATCCAGCTCAACCTTGCCGACCGCATCAAGGCCAAGCTGCGCGAGGGACATCATTTCGCCGAAAGTGAAGAGAAGGTTCTCGACGAGCTCTGCGAGATGATTCACGGCAATCTCCGCATGGCTGCCGCCGTTGTCAGCTCGCGCGACCTCAAGGGCGCCGAAGCCTTGATTGCCCAGAAGGATATCTTCCGCGCCCTTGAGAACAAAATGATCCAGGAACAGGTGAGCAGCAAGGGCACGGGCAAGGGTGAAGCTTTGCGCCGCAGTGCCGTTCTCATAGACCTGTTGCGCGATCTCCACCGCCTGAACTCCCATGTGGTGTCGGCGGGCTATCCGATTGTCGATGCCGCGGGCCTCTTGCGTTCGAGCCGCCTTCGCAAGAATAACAAGACATGAAGCGAAGCCTTACGGAGATCGAAAGCCACGCGGCAGAAGCTATGCGGCGGCACGGCTTAACCGAAATCGCTGAAGAGACAGGATCACGCTGCGCCTGGCTTGAAGGTGTTGCCTATCCCGGCCTCAAGCTACTTGCCGAAGCACTTGTCGACCAGCAGCAAAATGCCGAACTTGAGAAAGATGTGCTGGGCATTGATCTGAAAAATGTTTCCGCCGTCTTCCTGGCGGCCAGATTGAACGGTCTTGTACGGCAACATGGCAGGCTCTTCCTGCGCAACGTCCGCCATGGCCTCTATCTCGTGCCAGACAGCGTGCGGGGCAACTATGGCATCGGCTGCCCTGTCGATCCCGCCTTTCCGCTCGGCGGCGAGCGCATGAAGGATCCATATGCCGAAAAGCTCGAAGCCTCGGCGCGCGATGGCGTTGAAGTCGATGAGGGCGTGTGGCAATCCCTGAGCCATTGAAACAGGAAACTCAAGTGGCAGGCTCCCTCTCCAACATCCGTGTTCTCGATCTCACCCGTGTTCTCGCCGGTCCATGGGCCACACAGATGCTGGCGGATTTCGGCGCCGAAGTGATCAAGATCGAAAAGCCGGGTGAAGGCGATGACACGCGCGGCTGGGGGCCGCCCTTCCTCAAGAACCCTGATGGCTCGCGCGGCGATGCCGCCTATTTCCAATCGGCCAATCGCGGCAAATGGTCTGTCGCCATCGACATGGCCAGCGCCGAAGGCCAGCAGCTGATCCGCAATCTCGCGGCCAAGTCAGATGTCGTCATCGAGAACTTCAAGGTTGGTGGCCTCAAGAAATACGGCCTCGACTACGAAGGTCTAAAAGCCATCAATCCGCGCCTCATCTATTGCTCCATCACAGGCTTCGGCCAGGACGGGCCTTACGCCAATCGCGCCGGCTATGACTTCATGATCCAGGGCATGTCGGGCGTCATGTCCATCACCGGCGAGAAAGACGGCTCACCCATCAAGATGGGCGTTGCCTTTTCGGATGTCTTTGCGGGCCTTCACGCCGTCATTGGTATTCTCGCCGCCCTCTATCACCGTGAGCGCAGTGGCGAAGGTCAGTTCATCGACATCTCCCTGTTAGACAGCCAGGTCGCGGTGCTCGCCAACCAGGCACTCAACTATCTGGTGGGCGGAAAGCCGCCTGGCCGCCTCGGCAATGCCCACCCCAACATCGTTCCCTACCAGACTTTTGAAACAGCAGATGGCCACATCATCATGGCTGTCGGCACAGACCGTCAGTATGCGGAATATTGCGCTATCATTGGCGTACCCCACCTCGCCAGCGACGACAGGTTCAAGACTAACCGTGGCCGCGTCGAAAACCGCGAGGCTCTGATTCCGCAGCTCCAGCCTTTCATGAAAAAGCGCACCACGGCCGCCTGGGTAGAAGCCTTTGAGGCCGCTGCCGTGCCGTGCGGCCCCATCAATACGCTGGATGAGGTTTTCGCCAACCCACAGGTATTGGCGCGCGGGCTGCAGATCGGCCTCACTCGGGATGACGGCCTCCA
>JAIBJH010000041.1 GCA_020029455.1 Hyphomicrobiales bacterium | reverse complement strand
CAGAAACTGGATGGACGCGATTGGAAAACAGTAAGCAGAGCTGTCGGAATTACATCCGCGCTAATTTCGGCAATTGCTGGAGCTGCGCGCTCTGAATAGCGCACCAATCGCTATTTCGTTTGAGGTGCAATAGTCCAATCGCGACGGTCGGGAACTTCAAACGGCGTGAAGGCAAACCATTGCCGCTGATCTGGCGCGACCTTCCTGACCACGGCTGTATTGCCAACAGGGGAGCGAGAAACGGCGTAGTCTGGCCGATTGGCAGCAATGTAGTTGATGACGGTTTCGATCGCAGGAAAAAGTGCATCGTCGAAGACAATATAACCGCCAATGCTGCACAATTTGTCGGCTAGCACGAAATCTGTCATCACATTCTCAAACTTGTGCCCGCCATCAATAAAAACAAGCCCCGTTGATTCTCGTCCGCGTGTCGCCAGCAATTGACCAAGTCCGATTTCCGAGGCTGTGGTGATCCGTTTGAAATTGGCGCCGAAAACATCTTGAAGGTAGGCTTGCACAATGTTCCCCCGGCCATTGGCAAGACCGTACGGATCGAAAATCAGGTGTTCGAAGGGCTTGCCAAGCGCGGTGCGGGTCGCGAGTATCACAGTTGCCGAGGAGCCCATGCCGAAGCCAACCTCGACCGAGAGCGGCGTCGTGCAGCGGCGGCAGAGATGGGAGAGCAGAGCGCATTTCTGCGGCGAGAGCCTGACATTCCCAAGATCGTCGGTACGCCCGTCCGGGTGCGTGAAGGTTCCGGTTTCGTGGGCTGAAAGATAGCGCGCGATGGGCTCCGATGTGCGTGCCAGGGACACGAGTTCAGCAACAAGCTGTTCCGCAGTGGGAAGATCGGTACCCACATCCAATTGCATGATACCCGCCAACCCTTTTCGCGATGCGTATACGCATCGACCGCTTCAACACCACAACATAGCGCCACACTCAACCACAAACGATTCCAACTCATGGGCGTGGCGGAGTCGGCAATTCACATGCAACTGGCTGGGGGACTAGGATTCGAACCTAGACTAGCGGAGTCAGAGTCCGCGGTCCTACCGTTAGACGATCCCCCAATCCGGGAAAATGTGGGCACTCCATAGCCGCCCGGGCATCAGAGTGCAAGCAAGGCAATACACCCACTTCCTCCATCGGCGGGCTCGACCCGCCGACCCAGAGATGGCTGCCTCGTCAAGTATTTTGGAAAAGACTGGTTCGGCGCGTCAAGCGCACCGATGGAGAAATTTTGCTAATTCCTGAACTGCTTCAGCAGATTCGCAAGGCTTTCCTGGCGATCGGTGATTTGTGCTGCCGTTGGTGGCGGAGGCGGCGTGGGCGCGGCATTGCGCGATACGCCATAGCCTGCCGGTTGCGGCTGCACGCCCACCGGATTGCGCCTGATACTCGGCTGGGCCGGTGGAGGCGCGGTGCGCGCCGCGGTGCCGAAAACCCCAGGCCCGGTTGCGGGTGGCAGCGGCGGCGGTGGAGGCGGCGGCGCAACGGGCACAGCTTCGGCCGGATAGGTGACTGTATCTGGACTATAGGTCTGGGCGCGCCAGCGGCTGACGATCTCGAAGAGGAACGAGTCATCCGGCAGGTCATTGGCCCAGTTCTTGGTGAACGATGCCGTGTTGGAGCGTGGCAGTTCGTCCGGCGGCAGTAGGTCGAACTTCATGCGCGTCGGAAGCGCCACGCCTTCACCGAAGGTGATCGCTTCACCCGCGCCCATGGTGGGCATGAATTCAAGAAGGCTCGCCGCCGCGTCGGAAATGCCGGCCTTGAGGATCTCCTGGTCGCGCTCGTTGGTGAGGCGCAGCGAAAAGATGGTGTTGCACTGGGAAAGGATCGTCGGATCAAGCTCCGCCGGGCGCTGCGTGATGAGCGCCAGCGACACGCCATATTTGCGGCCCTCCTTGGCGATCTTGGAGATGGCGCGCTTGGTAGGCTCGAAGCCCAGCGTCTTGTCATTGGGCACATAGCGATGCGCTTCTTCGCAGACGAAGGTGATCGGCACTTTGCCCGCGCTCCACACGCCGAAATCGAAGGCCAGGCGGGCGAGCACGGAAACGACCACATTGATGATCTCGGAAGGAAGCCCGCCCATTTCCAGGATGGCGATGGGTTTGCCGTTGACCGGAATGCGGAAAAGCCGCGCCAGCACCTGGGTCATGTTGTCCTGCACGGTCAAGGAACCGAACATGAAGGCGTAGCGCGGATCGCGCGTGACGGACTCGAGCTTGGCCTTGAGGCGCTTGTAGGGAGCGAGGTCGTTCCTCAGCTCAAGCTTGCCGAGGTTGTCTTCGATGGCGCCAATGAGATCGGAGGTGCGGTAGGGAATAGGCGTATCGACGCCGATATTGCTGGGATCGAGCGTGATGTCCTTTCCGCGCACCATGCCGTTGCGGTCGCGGCGCTGGTTTGCGGCATAGCGCGACTTCGCTGTGGGGATGAGATCGCGGAGAATCTCCACATCGACTTCGCGGTTGGGCTGGTTGCCGATGAGGATTTCAACAGCCTCCTCGAAGTTGAGGAGCCAGAAGGGCAACGACATGTTGTCGGGCGTGATGATTTCTGCGAGGCCCCGGAAGGATTGTGCGTATTCGCGGTGGACGTCGAGAAGGAGAACATGGGCCTGCGGGTTCCGCTCCAGGATGCGCCGCAGGATCAAAGCTACGGTGCAGGATTTGCCCGTGCCCGTGGTGCCGAGAACGGCAAAATGTTTGCCCAGCAATTCGTCGATCTTGATCATGGCAGGGATCGTAGGGTCCTGCTGGATGTGGCCGACCTTCACCGCCGTGTTTGTGTCGCAGGCATAGGCCAGCGCCAGTTCATTGCGGCTGGCGCGGTAGACGCTGTCGCCGAGAGAGGGATAGTTGGAAACGCCGCGCCGGAAGGAGCGGGGCACACCGTCCTTGCCCTTGGGCAATTCGCCCATGAACTCGACCTCAACGATGCGCATTTCCTTGTCGTTGCCGGACTGCGACGGCATGGGCGAACTCAGCGCCGAGACGAGCGCCAGCGTGACGGCATAGGGCCCCTCGGATTTCAGCAGTGTGCCGATTTCCGGCCCCTTGTTGTTGTCAGCGAACACGCCTTCATTGGCATCGAGCAGGATCACGGCTTGGCCGCCGGTGACGGCGACGATGCGGCCAATGCGGTCTGTGTCTGCGGCGGCAATCACCTGGTTGGGCAGCGGTGGTGAGGTGATGCCATGGGTGTTCGCGTTCATGAGGCTAGTGAACTCCTGAAGACATCACGGCCGCAGTGGCCGCCTGGTTGGTGGCAAGTGGAACAAAGACGGTAACACGCGTGCCCGCGCCCTTGGCGGATTGAATGCGAAGTTCCCCGCCATGGAGGCGAGCGAGCGCGAAGGCAATGGGAAGGCCAAGGCCCGTGCCTTCGTGGCGCTTGTCGAAGCCCGCTTCCACCTGGCCGAAAGGGCTCAGCGCCGTTTCGATTTCGGAAGCATCCATGCCCGGCCCCGTGTCGCTGACGCTGATGGTGGCGAAGCCCTCCACCTGCACAAGGGCATCAAGCCGGATGCGTCCCCAGTCGGGCGTGAACTTCACGGCATTGGAGAGAAGGTTGATAATGATCTGTTTGAGGCGCAGAGGATCGGCGAGAAGCAGCGGCAGTTTTTCCGCCACCTTGAACTCGACGGAGATGTTCTTCTCTTTGGCTTTGGCATCGGTAATGAGGATGCAGCTGTCGAGAAGGTGCAGAAGGTTGGTCGGCTCGGGATCGACCTGCAGCTTGCCCGCCTGGATCTTGGAGACATCGAGAATGCCGTTGATCAGCGCCAGCAAATGTTCCGCCGCCGTTTTGATGTAGGTTGAGTACTGCAACACCTTTTCCGGGCCCGAAACGGTGTTGGTGGCCAGCATGTCTGAAAAGCCGATGATGGCGTTGAGCGGCGTCCTCAGCTCATGGCTCATGTTGGCGATGAATTCGGATTTGGCCTTGGAGGCAAGCTCGGCATCGACCTTGGCCGCCTGCAGGGCCAGAGCCTGCTTCTGCTGGCGTTGCGCAACACCGAAGTTGTCGCCGAACTCGGCGATCAAACTACCCTCACGAAACCAGTTTCTACCGTAACTGCGCATGTGCCCCGACCGTCGCGTAACCCTAACGGTCAAGGTCTCAATTCCCGGTTAACGAATTTGGCCGGATTTGGCGGCTTTTCATAACTTCTTTACCCCTGTGGCAAAGCTGCTAATCTCTGTTCCAACGCAATATTGTTGGCAGAGTTGGTGAACCGGGGCGAAGCCCTGTCGAGCGCGCCTGCCGTGAAAGGATTTGACGTGGACGCCGAGCCGGGTGGCACAGCCATCGGTGGTCCTGGGCGAGAGGCAGGGAGCGCAAAGCGGCCCGGCCAGCGCGGCCCTGGCGCCAGCCCATCGCGGAAGCCCTTGTCCGACACGCCGGTTTACGGCGCGCTCGACCTTGGCACCAACAATTGTCGCCTGCTGCTGGCGAGGCCCAATCATGCCGGCTTTTCCGTCATCGATGCCTTTTCGCGCATCGTCCGGCTGGGAGAGGGGCTGGGTGCCAGCGGCGAGCTGAAGCAGGAGGCTATGGACCGCACCATCGATGCGCTGCGTGTCTGTTCCAACAAGATGAAGTGGCATAGGGTGGGCCCGAAGCGCCTGGTGGCAACCGAAGCCTGCCGGCTTGCCCGCAACGGCGCCGACTTCATCGCCCGTGTGGAAGGCGAGTTGGGCCTCGCCCTCGAAATCATTGACCGCGAGACGGAAGCAAAACTTGCGGCAGCGGGCGCCGAACCGTTGATCGCCGAGGAAGCGAACTCCGCCGTTGTCTTTGACATTGGCGGCGGCTCCACCGAGGTCATGTGGGTGGAGCGCGGAGAGCGCACGTCTGATGTGAAAGCGTGGATTTCCCTCAAGGCAGGTGTTGTTACTTTATCGGAGCGCCATGGCGGCGGGCGCGAAGTGACGGTGGAACAATTCAACACCATGCGGCGCGATGTGGCGGAATTGCTCCAGCCCTTCCTCGATGATGCGCGCGAGCTTGATCCTGCCGGCCCCGATCATTTGCTCGGCACCTCCGGCACCGTCACCACCATCGCCGGCGTACACCTCGGCCTTCGCCACTACGACCGCTCGCTTGTGGACGGAACTTGGCTGGAGAACGCGGAGGCCGAGCGCGTGGTGGAGAGGCTTCTCTCCATGGGCTATGAGCAGCGCACTCAGAACGGCTGCATTGGTAGGGAACGCGCCGACCTTGTGCTGGCGGGCTGCGCCATCATGGAAGAGATCAGGCAGGCCTTTCCGGCAAAGCGCATCCGCGTGGCCGACCGTGGGCTTCGTGAAGGCATCCTCGCCAGCCTCATGCGCGCCGACGGCCATTTGCAGAGACGCACATGAGCAGGCCCGGAGAAAGAGACAAGCTTGGTGGCGGCCGCCTCAAGGTGCGCGTCAAGACAGGCAAGGGCCGCACTGTTTCGCAGAAGCAATGGCTCGAGCGCCAACTCAATGATCCTTACGTACACGAGGCGCGCAAGCTGGGTTATCGCAGTAGAGCTGCCTTCAAGCTTTCCGAGATTGATGACAAATATCGTTTCCTGAAACCGGGAGCACTCGTGATTGATCTGGGCGCGGCCCCCGGCGGCTGGAGCCAGGTTGCGGCAGCACGCGTGAAGTCAGTGGAAGGCAAAGGCCAGGTCATCGCCATCGACATGCATGGCATGGACAGCCTTCCGGGAGTTGTCGTCTTCCATAAGGATTTTCTCGACAACGACGCACCGCAACTGCTGATCGACGCCATGGGTGGCCGGAAGGCTGACTGCGTGATCTCCGACATGGCCGCCCATGCCACCGGCCATCGCCAGACCGATCACATCCAGATCATGGCACTTGCCGAAACCGCCCATGACTTTGCCCGTCAGGTGCTGAAACCGGGCGGCACATTTTTGGCGAAGGTTCTCCGCGGCGGCACCGAGGGCGATTTGCTGAAACAATTGAAGCTGGACTTCACCAAAGTGATGCACGTCAAACCCATGGCCAGCCGGGACGACAGCGCGGAATTGTTCGTGTTGGCGATGGGGTTTAGGGGGTAGGGCCGCAGATAGGCTCTGTTGGCGCGTCAATACATTGACTTCTGATATTCCTCTTCGAGGTCGTCATCAATCTTGCGCATCTCGCCTGCGTCGCCTGGAGCGCCTGTTGTCTGATCAAGTATCATTTTTGAAAGCGATGGCATTTCCTTGCGGTCTTGAAAAAGTTCCGGATTCCACAACTGGGAGCGCCGGAAGGCCTTGGCGCAATGCAGGAAGACCTCACTCACCCTGACCACAATTGCAAGTTTGGGAGCGCGGCCTTCGACGCTCATGCTCTTGAGAATTTCGGGGTCATTCATGAGGCTAGCCTTGCGATTCACTCGCAACGTATCGTCAAATCCCGGAATGACGAACAGCAAGCCAACGCTGGGATTGGCGAGAATATTGACCAGGCTGTCGAGGCGGTTATTGCCGGGCCGATCCGGTATCGCCAACGTGTATTGATCAAGAATTTTGACAAATCCGACAGGATCACCACGAGGACTGACATCAGCTTTTCCGTCCAGGTTCTGTGTTCCGATACAAATGAATGGCGAGCGCCTGATAAAGGCTTGCGCATGCGTATCGAGCGAACCCTGACACTTCTGAACGGCCAGGGGAGTTATCGTTGGAAACAGACTGCGAAGAGAAGATTCATCTCTTATGATGAATTCCGGATTGATCTTGAAATCTATCATTGTGCGGCCTCAGTTGGCTTTGCCAAACCCCCACCCGATTGGTCCCGTTCATTGTTAAGGCATTGAGGGATTCTGGTCCACTGGAGCCATGTTTCCGCCATCGGAGGCACTGCTCACAGCAGCCTATGGGATGAGGCGGGGTTCAAGAGAAACCATTTTCACGTCTGCTTCTTGGAAAGGATCATTTTTCCAGCCCGAATTCATCGGCGAGATGGGCCTTGCTCCTTGGCCCCCAGCTTGTTATGGGCAGCCGTCAACCCGGCGAATCCCGCCCCCGAACTTGAAGGTTGACTGATGACAAACCCGTTCCCCGAATATCTCGCCTTTGACGACGTGCTGATGAAGCCCGGCGCCTCCAGCGTGCTGCCGACCGAGGTTTCCACCAAGACCAAGCTCACCCGCGCCATCGAACTCTCGATCCCCATCATGTCCGCTGCCATGGACACGGTGACGGAAGCGCCGATGGCCATCGCCATGGCGCAGGCAGGCGGCCTCGGCGTCATTCACAAGAACCTCGATCCTCAAACCCAGGCCGAACATGTGGCGCGCGTCAAGCGCTATGAAA
The DNA here is from genome assembly GCA_020029455.1 of Hyphomicrobiales bacterium. Lineage (GTDB taxonomy): Bacteria > Pseudomonadota > Alphaproteobacteria > Rhizobiales > Aestuariivirgaceae > Aestuariivirga. The sequence continues at coordinate 6,997 of JAIBJH010000041.1, read as the reverse complement.
GCGGCATGGTGGTGAACCCCATCACCATTTCGCCGGGCGCCACCATCGGCGAGCTTCTCGCCATCAAGGAAGCCCGCAAGATTTCCGGCATTCCGGTGGTGGATGCCAGGGGCAAACTCGAAGGCATCATCACCAACCGCGATGTGCGCTTTGCCACCGACATGAATGCCAAAGTCGCCGACCTCATGACACGCAATCTCGTGACGGTGCGTGAAGGCGTCGACCGCGCCGAGGCCCAGCGCCTTCTTCACAAGCATCGCATCGAAAAGCTTCTCGTTATCGATGATGACGGCAAATGCGTGGGCCTCATCACCGTCAATGACATGGAGAAGGCTGCCGATCATCCGATCGCCGCCAAGGACGACAAGGAGCGTTTGCTGGTGGCTGCCGCGACGGGCATCGGCGATGCCGGCCGTGAGCGCGCCGAGCGTCTGATCGATGCCGGCGTCGATGTGCTCATCGTCGATACCGCCCATGGCCATTCCGCCAATGTGCTGAAGCAAGTGACGCTGGTGAAAAAGCTGTCCAACAAGGTGCAGATCATCGGTGGCAACGTGGCAACAGCCGAGGGCGTGAAGGCGCTGATCGGCGCGGGTGCCGACGCCGTGAAGATCGGCATCGGCCCAGGCTCCATCTGCACAACGCGCGTTGTCGCAGGCGTCGGCGTGCCGCAATTCTCTGCCGTGCTTGAAAGCGCAGAGGAAGGCATGAAACAGGGCGTGCCGGTCATCGCCGATGGCGGCATCAAGTTGTCTGGCGATCTTGCAAAGGCGCTTGCAGCTGGCGCGGGTGTTGTGATGATCGGCTCGCTGCTGGCAGGCACAGATGAAAGCCCCGGCGAAGTGTTCCTCTATGATGGCCGCTCTTACAAATCCTATCGCGGCATGGGTTCCATCGGTGCGATGGCGCGAGGGTCGGCCGACCGCTACTTCCAGCAGGATGTTGGCAATTCACTGAAGCTCGTGCCGGAAGGCATCGAAGGACAGGTGCCCTACAAGGGGCCTGTTGGCGCGGTGCTGCACCAGCTTGTGGGCGGCCTGCGTGCCGCCATGGGCTATGTCGGCGCGGCGACAATCACTGAGTTGCAGCAGAAAGCGCAATTCGTGCGCATCACCAATGCAGGCCTTCGCGAAAGCCACGCGCATGATGTGATGGTGACGCGCGAAGCGCCGAACTATCAGCGGATCAATTAGCGTGAACGCAGCGCATTGGCTGGTGCTGCCACTGGTCCTGCATGTGCTGCTCACCTTTATCGTGGGTGCGCTAAGCCTGCGCAGCCGCATCGCCGCCGTGAGACGCGGCCGCGCCAAGATCGCCGACATCACGCTCGACAATTCAAAATGGCCGAAAGCCACGCTTAAACTCGGCAACAACTTCGACAACCAGTTCCAGGTGCCGCTGCTTGCCTATGGCGCGGCGGCGCTCATCATTGCTACGGGCCTTGCCGACATGGTGGGTGTGGTCCTCATGTGGCTCTTTCTGGCCGCGCGGCTTGTCCACAGTTACGAACACACGGGCGCCAATCGCATTGTGAGGCGCATGATTTTCTTTGTGGCCTCTTACGTCTTTGTTGTGGCGTTGTGGTTGTGGTTCGCACTGCGCTTTTTCGTGATCGGATAGATCATGCGCCTGGCCGGCCGCATAGCGGCAGCAGTTGAAGTGTTACATGAAGTGCTGACGCGCCATAGGCCTGCCTCCGAAGCACTGAAGGATTGGGGCAAGGCCCACCGTTTTGCCGGCAGTGGCGACCGCCATGCCATCGGCACGTTGGTCTATGATGGGCTCCGCACCAAATCGAGTTCAGCGTTGCGCGGTGGCGGCGACAGCGCACGCCAGATTGTCTTCGGTACGCTCGTCAATCACTGGAACATGACTGTCGATGCTCTTGCAACACTTGCAGGCGAACAGCACGGCCCCGGCGCGCTAACTGAGTCCGAAATCGAAACTCTGCAGCAAGAGATTGCTGCGGAACCTTGGATTGCCGCCGATATTCCACAATGGCTCTGGCCCCAGTTTGAAGACCAGTTCGGTGATGATGCAGTCGCGCAGGGCAGGGCGCTGGCACAGCGTGCGCCCATTGATCTCCGCGTCAACACACTCAAAGCAAATCGCGAGCAGGCGATCGAAGCCCTGTCACGCTTCGGTGCGAAGAAAGGGCCGTTGTCGCCCTGGGCCGTGCGCATCCCGGCACCGGGACCAGACCAGAAGCACGTCAATGTGGAAGCGGAACCCGCTCATGGGCTGGGCTGGTTCGAGGTGCAGGATGCCGCGTCACAAATGGCAGCGCTTCTCTCAGGCATTAAACCGGGCGAGCGCGTGGCAGACATTTGTGCGGGCGCTGGCGGCAAGACCCTGGCGCTCGCGGCCATGATGCAGAATGAAGGCGAACTCATCGCCCACGACAAGGACCGGCACCGCCTGCGCCCCATCTTCGAACGCCTCACGCGGGCAGGCATCGCCAATGTGAAAGTGGAAGAGCCATCTGGCCAGTTTGATTGCGTAGTGATTGATGCGCCATGTTCTGGCTCCGGCGCATGGCGGCGCAAGCCCGATTCAAAATGGAAACTGACGCGTAAGCTTCTCGACCAGCGAAAGGTCAACCAGCGCGATGTCTTGAAGCGCGGCGCGACTCTTGTGAAGCCCGGCGGGCGGCTGGTTTACATCACCTGTTCCGTGCTGGCCGAAGAAAACACGGAGCAGGTGGAATGGTTCCTCAAGTCCGCGTTGGATTTTTCGCTGATACCTCGTGTACAAGTGTGGAATGAGGCACCGCAATCTGCCGATGGCTGCAGCGACACGTTATTGCTGACACCTCACACGCATGGCACGGATGGTTTCTTCGTCGCCGTGATGAAAAGAGTTTAGTCAACTCTTCCGGTTGGTGAAGCGTGCCATCATGCGCAGCGTCTCCTCACTCACGTGATGTTCGATGCCTTCGGAATCGATGCGCGCTGTCTCGGATGAAACGCCGATGGCCAGCAGGAAATTTTCCACTACGGCATGCCGCCTGCGTCCCTTCTCGGCAATCTCCCAGCCTTCAGTGGTGAGCATCACCGCGCGATAAGGCTCCTGCGTGATGAAACCTTTGTCCTGCAGCCGCTTCAACATTTTGACCACTGTGGCATTGGCAACGCCGAGCCGGAGCGCAACATCCGTGCCGCGCGCCTCGCCCTTCACGTCGATAAGATCGGCGATGAGTTCCAGATAATCCTCCACCAGCTCGGTGCTGTGGTCGGAACGGGTGCGCCGGAACGGCGCGGATTGCAGCTTGGCCTTTGAGGCCTTCGCCTTTTTCGATTGTTGCGGCATTGGAAGCTCAGCGCGATCGACAGTGTTTCCTGCGTGCTATCCCATTGACATTGTTTTAGCCAGTGCTAAATTCAATTTAGCCTTGGCTAAATTTTAACGCGACCATTAGGATTGCTGCATGACCATACCGGGATTTAACCGCCGCAAGTTTCTGGGGCAGGCGACCATCGTTCCCCTCGCGGCGGCAACCTCCGCTTCGGCGCAACAGGTAGGCGGCCATGCCGGCCATGGCGCGGCGGCCCATGACGGCAACAACATGGTCATGGGCGAAGTCGACTACGTCAAGAACGGCTTCGACCCGCACAAGGTTCTAACCGATTTCGACACCGGCACCGCAAGCACCGACGCGCAAGGCCGCCGCGTGCGGGAATGGACTGTCACCGCCATCGACCACGAGTTTGAAGTTGCGCCGGGCATCACATTTGCCGGTTGGACCTACAATGGCCGTGTGCCGGGGCCGACCCTTCGCTGCACTGAAGGGGAATTCCTGCGCATCCGCTTTGTGAACGGCTCCACCCATCCCCACACCATGCACTTTCACGGCATTCATGCCGCCCGCATGGATGGCGTGCCGGGAGCAGGGCTTGTCCAACCCGGTGGAGAGTTCACCTATGAATTCGAGGCCAAACCCTTCGGCTGCCATCTCTATCACTGCCATGCTCTTCCCCTGAAGCGCCACATCCACAAGGGACTCTATGGCGCATTCATCGTCGATCCCGATCCTGTGCGGCACCCGGAGGCGCAGGAGAAGGCAGCATCACGGCTCCTCGGCTCTCCTGAAAACGCGGGCTGGCAGGAGTTCATCATGGTGATGAACGGCTTTGACACCAATTTCGACGACGAGAACGAGTTCTATGCCGTCAACTCCATTCCCTTTGCCTATTTCAACAAGCCCATCCGCATCGAGCGCAGTCGTCCGGTCAGAATTTACCTCGTCAACATCACCGAGTTTGATCCCATCAACTCCTTCCACCTGCATGCGCACTTCTTCGATTTCTACGACCACGGTACCACGCTGCAGCCCACCCATCGCACCATCGACACGGTAATGATGTGCCAGGCTCAGCGCGGCATCCTGGAATTTTCGTATGCAGACCATGAGCCCGGCATTTATATGTTCCACGCCCACCAGTCGGAGTTCGCAGAGCTCGGCTGGATGAGCCACTTCGAGGTGGTGTGATGGCAAACCGTTGGCTGCTTGCCATTCCCGCAGTCCTTCTGGTGGCAGTCGTGGCGCTGCTCCTCTGGTGGCGTCCGCTTGATACCTTGTCCGCCGGTGCGCCGCCCGTCGAGGAAGCCGCAATCGAAGCCGTTCGCCTAACGCCCGGCATGATTTCCGTCGACATACGCACCGATGGCTCCGAACCCGTTCAGATCGCGCAAATCCAGGTGGATGGCGCCTACCGCACCTTCACGGCTGAATCCGAAAGAACGGGCGCATGGCTTGGCAAGACGCGCTTCAACATTCCCTATCCCTGGATCCTGGGCGAGGCCCATGCGCTCGCCTTCATCACCAGCACCGGCGCCATCATTGAACACGACATTGAAATCGCCCAGCAGACGCCCGTGCTTGACGGCAACAATCTTGAGATGTTGGGCCTTGTCGGAATTCTCCTTGGCATCGTGCCGGTGGCGCTTGGCCTCTTGGCCTGGCCCGCCATGCGCAACATCTCGCGCGGCACACTCGGCTTTCTTCTCGCGCTCACCGTTGGCCTGCTCGCTTTCCTCTTCATCGATACGATTGGTGAGGGTTTGGAAGAGGCCGAAAAAGTGATCGGGCGTCTGCACGGAACTGTGTTGTTCTGGTCATTGCTGGGGGCAACGGCCTTGACGCTGTTGGCCTTGGGCCGCAGGGGCGGTCATGCGCCCGAAGGCATGCGGCTTGCATTTTTCATTGCCCTCGGCATTGGCCTCCACAATCTGGGCGAGGGGCTGGCGGTTGGCGCTGCGCTCGCCGCAGGTTCTGCCGCCTTGGCAACTTTCCTCGTCATCGGTTTCACCATCCACAATGTCACCGAAGGCATTGGCATTGCCGCACCACTTGCCGAGGAACGCCCGTCTCTTGCCATTTTCGCAGGCCTTGCCCTTCTGGCGGGCGCTCCCGCCATTGTTGGCACATTGCTGGGCACGCAGGCCGTCTCTCCCCTCTGGATCACGGTGTGCTTTGCCATCGGTGCGGGCGCCATCCTGCAGGTGATCATCGAAGTGGCGGCTCTGCTTGCGCGCCGGACAGGCACCGGCCTTATCACCCCTCAGGTGGTTTCGGGCGCGGTGGCGGGCCTTGCCATCATGTATGGAACCGCGCTTCTGGTGTGATCTGAACGGCTTGCCTCGCGCGGGAGTTTCCCTAGCGCGCTTCCCGGCATGACGGAATCGTCATGCCGAAAAGGAATCGCGCCAAGCAGATATGTTGGAGCAAATCCTTATCGCCAAAGTGGCTTCCACTTTGGCGGGATTTGCTCTAATCGCCCGCCATGAAAGACGGCCACGATCTCGTTCTCATCATTGATTTCGGCTCCCAGGTCACCCAGCTCATCGCCAGGCGCGTGCGCGAAATCGGGGTTCTCTCGGAAATCGTACCCTATCAGAGCGCCGAAGCCGCCTTTGAACGGCTGAAACCCCGGGCAGTGATTCTCTCCGGTGGCCCCGACTCGGTAACACGGGAAGGCTCGCCTCGCGCTCCTCAAGCGGTATTTGATTCAGGCCTTCCCATCCTTTCCATCTGCTACGGCCAGCAGACGACGGCCGCGCAATTGGGCGGCATCGTCGAGGGCGGCCACGCGGCGGAATTCGGCCGCGCCGATATCGAGATCAAGGAAAAGAGCGCGCTTTTCGATGGGTTTTGGAACGTGGGTGAGCGCCATCCTGTATGGATGAGCCATGGCGACCGCGTGACCAAGCTGCCGGCCGGTTTCACCGTGAAGGCGACATCGGAAAACGCGCCCTTCGCCATCGCCACCGATGAAGCTCGCCGCATCTATACTACCATGTTCCACCCGGAAGTGGTGCACACGCCTGATGGCGCAAAACTCATCCGCAACTTTGTGATCAATATCGCCGGCTGCAAGGCCGATTGGTCCATGGCTGCCTTTCGTCAGGAAGCGATTGAACGCATCCGCAGACAGGTGGGCAAGGGCAGGGTGCTCTGCGGTCTTTCGGGTGGTGTCGACTCTTCTGTCGCCGCCCTGCTGATTCACGAAGCGGTGGGCGATCAGCTCACTTGCGTTCTCGTCGATCACGGCTTGATGCGCCTCAATGAGGCGCGCGATGTCGTCTCCATGTTCCGCGAGCATTACAATCTGGCGCTCGTTCATGTGGATGCGAGTGACGAATTCATCACAGCACTGGAAGGCGAGGCCGACCCGGAGACCAAGCGCAAGACCATCGGCAGGCTCTTCATCGATGTCTTTGAGCGCGAGGCGAAGAAACTGGGTGGCGCCGATTTCCTCGCACAAGGCACGCTCTATCCCGATGTGATCGAAAGCGTGTCGTTCTCCGGCGGCCCATCCGTCACCATCAAGTCCCATCACAATGTCGGTGGGCTTCCTGAGCGCATGCACATGAAACTCGTCGAGCCTTTGCGCGAACTCTTCAAGGATGAAGTGCGAAAGTTGGGCCAAGAGCTTGGATTGCCGGAGAAATTTGTTGGCCGCCATCCTTTCCCCGGTCCGGGCCTCGCCATCCGCCT
>JAIBJH010000224.1 GCA_020029455.1 Hyphomicrobiales bacterium | reverse complement strand
TCCTTCAGCATCTTGGCGAAGGCGGACAGATTCTTGTTGAAGGTCTTCCATTCATGTTTGTCCATGACGGGCCGCGTATTGAGCGGGGCCTTGATGTTGCCATGAACCGTGCGGGTGCATTCCGCCACGATGAAGGGCTTGACGCCCAGCTTCTTGCAGAGATGGCGATGGGCCTTGGCGGCCTTGAACTCCTCCTTGGGCGACCGTTCGAGCAGGAAAGTCGAATACCAGCCGCCGACGAAGGAAAGGTTCTTGGCTTTCAGGATGGGGCCAAGCTCCTTCGGGTCGCGCGGAAACTTGTTGCCGATCTCCATGCCTTCAAGGCCGAAGTCTCTCGCCTGGGTCAGGCACTGGTCGAGGGTGATCCAGCCGCCGATTTCCGGCATGTCGTCGTTCGACCAGCAGATGGGATTGGCGCCAATGCGAATGGCCATATTTTGCATTCCTTGTATTGAAAAAGCTATTTCTAGCGTTGTTTTTCTTGGGTTGGAATCACAACCTCTCAAGCGTCATTCCCGCGCAGGCGGGAATCCAACTTCCAGTTCAGCTTTCCAATAGAAGTTGGACCCCGCCTGCGCGGGGGTGACGGATTTTGTGGGGGCAAGTCAAACATAGAAAAGCTCTGTTTCAATTTCCGATGCGCTGCAGCTTCAGCGCCTTTTGATATTTCTTGCGCGCAGCGCGCACCTGCCTGCGGTCCGAGACTTCCGGCACGGCCACATCCCACCAATGGCCGCCGGCATCGGTTGAGCGCATGGGGTCGGTGTCGATGACGATGACGGCCGAACGGTCTGTCTTCTGCGCCCGCTTCAATGCAGATTCAAGATCGGCGAGGGAGGAAACCTTTTCGGCAATGGCGCCTTGCGCGCGGGCATGGGCGGCGAAGTCGATTGCCGGAGAGACTTCCTGCCGGACATTGTAGTCAAAGAGGTTGTTGAAGCGCTCGCCGCCGGTTGCATGCTGCAAACGGTTGATGCAGCCGAAGCCACGGTTGTCGAGCAGCACGACGATAAGTTTGTGGCCGAGCATGACGGAAGTGGCGAGCTCCGAATTTGCCATCATGTAGGAGCCATCGCCCAGCATGACGACGACAGTGCGGTCAGGTTGCGCCATCTTCATGCCGAGGCCGCCGGCAATTTCATAGCCCATGCAGGAGAAACCATATTCCATGTGATAGGAGGAGGGCGATGAAGCCTGCCAGAGCTTGTGCAGTTCTCCGGGAAGGCCGCCTGAGGCGCAGATCACGGAGATATCGCGGCCAAGCGCGCGCTGCACACTGCCGATCACTTGGCTGTCAGCGGGGCGCTCCACATTGGAGGACTTGGTGTAGTTCTCGGCGACCTTGATCCATTTCACGCGCTCGGTCTTGGCCTTGGCGGTCCAGGCGTCCGGCGCTTTCCACTTGCCGAGATTGATTGAAAGTTCCTCGAGCCCCACCTTGGCATCAGCGACAAGCGGCAGGGCGCGATGCTTGCTGGCATCGAAGCTTTGGGTGTTAAGGCCGATGATGGTCTTGGCGTCATTCTTGAACAGCGCCCATGAGCCGGTGGTGAAATCCTGCAGCCTTGTGCCCACCGCCAGCACCACATCGGCCTGTTCCAGAAGCACATTGGAAGCGCCCGTGCCGGTGACGCCTGCGGCACCCATGTTCATTTCATCAAGGAAGGGCAGCGATGATTTTCCGGCCTGGGTTTCCGTTACCGGAATGCCGTAGCTTGCTGCAAAGGCCTTCAAGGTTTCCGAAGCTTCGGAATAGAGAACACCGCCGCCCGCAATGATAACGGGCTTCTTGGCGGTCTTGAGTGCTTTCACCGCTGCGGCCAGTTCATCCTCGTCAGGGCGGGGCCTGCGCGTCGTCCAGATTTTTTCATCAAAGAAGGAGGCCGGATAGTCGAAGGCTTCGGCTTGCGTGTCCTGGCACATGGAGAGTGTTACGGGTCCGCAATCGGCAGGATCGGTCAGCACCACCATGGCGCGCTGCAGGGCGGGGATGAGCTGCTCGGGCCGTGCAATGCGGTCGAAATAGCGCGAGACGGGCTTGAAGCAGTCATTGGCCGTGACGGTGCCGTCATTGAAATCCTCGACCTGTTGCAGCACCGGATCGGGAATGCGGTTGGCGAAAACATCGCCGGGCAGCAGCAACAGCGGAATGCGGTTCACATGGGCCACGGCGGCGGCCGTCACCATGTTCAATGCGCCGGGACCGATGGAGGTGGTCGCTGCCATCATGCGGCGGCGGCGCATGGTTTTGGCATAGGCAATCGCCGCGTGGGCCATGGTCTGTTCATTGTGAGCACGGAAGGTCGGGATGTCCTTGCGATGGGCCCAGAGTGCTTCGCCTATCCCTGCAACATTTCCGTGACCGAAGATGGCCCAGACGCCGGCAAAGATCGGCACCTTCTTGCCATCAACAATCGTCATCTGGCGCGAGAGAAACCGCACCAAGGCCTGGGCTGTGGTCAGCCTCACTGTCTTTGCCATTATCAGCTCCTATGCATTTTCATGGAGCATGTCCTTGCCGCAAAAGTCATTCAACTTTTGCGGGACATGCTCTGCGCTCTATTCCACATGGCGACGAGCGCGCCGAATTTTTCCGCCATCATGGCAATCGCCGCGTCATCGCTGATCGTGCCGCGCAGCCATTCCTGCGCCGCTTCGTTGAAGATGGTGCGGCCCACGGCAAAGCCCTTCACATGGCGTTTGCCCGCCACGGCGCGGAAACCCTTTTCCAATTCTTCGGGCGGCGCTTCCAATCCCAACAGCACGATGCCGCGGCAGTAAGGATCATTGGCGTCGATCACCTTGCCGATCTCGTCCCAGCTTTGCGGGTTGTCCTGCGGCTCGAGCTTCCACCAGTCGGGCTTGATGCCAAGCGCATAGAGTTCCGTCATGGCGCGGGCGATGGTATTCTTGTCCATGGAGCCATGCTTTGAAGCAATGATCTCGACGAGAAGCTCGCGGCCCACTTTGCGCGCCGCTTCATAAAGCGTGCGGAGCTTTCCGGCCTGCTCGTCCTTCAGTTCCTTGGGATCATCGGGATGATAGAAGGCGAGGCACTTGATCACATGATCGACGGGCCATTCGACGAGGCGCGAGCCCACATCCTGAGTGAACTCGAAACGCAAAGGCCGCGAGCCCGGCTGTTCCAGCGGGCGGCCCACCCAGAGTCCGAGTTTTCCCGCATCGAACATGGCCTCGCGGCCATAGGTATCATCGAGCAGCGTGCCATAGCCGTCATTGCCATTGGCAACCCTGGCAATGGCCTTAATGGCGAGGCACTTGAATGGTGCGATTTTTTCGCGCGACACCTGCAGGCTGTCGGCCATGTCCTCGAGCTGCTTCCTGTGGTCGATCGCGAAGGCGAGGAGCTTCGGCCACTCTTTCCGCCGCGTGGTGGCCCAGTGAACGTGCGACAGGCCTTCATCCTTGCGCAGCGCCTTCGTCTTGGAGCCGTGCTTGAGAAAATATTGCAGCTCCTCGAAGGTGGCATATTCGGGCGAGCAGAGTAGGCGCGAGACAGCGAAGGCGCCGCAGGCATTGGCCCAGGTGGCGCAGGTTTCGAGCGGCTCATCCTTCAGCCAGCCGCGCAGGAAACCGGACATGAAGGCATCGCCCGCCCCCAGCACATTATAGACTTCGATAGGGAAACCTTTGCCGATAATGCCATCCTCGATGCGCGCCGGAATATCGCCCGAATAGACAACGCAGCCCATGGGGCCGCGCTTCAAGACGATGGTACCCTTGGAGAGGGCGCGGATCTTGCGCAGGGCGGCAAGCGTGTCTTCGGTGCCGCCGGCGATATGCACTTCTTCTTCCGTGCCGATGATGAGATCGCAGTCGGTGAGGATCGATTGCAGATGGGCCGAGACCTTGTCGGACTTGATGTAGCGTTCCTCGCCAGCGCCATGCCCCGCAAGGCCCCAGAGGTTCGGGCGGTAGTCGATGTCGATGATGATCTTGCGGCCAAGCTTTTTCGCGAAGGCCATTGCCTTGCGTTGCGCAGCATCGGTATTGGCTCGGGCAAAATGCGTGCCCGTGACCAGCAAGGCGCGGGCCGAGGCAATGAAGTCTTCTTCCACATCGGAGACGTCGAGGGCACTGTCGGCGCAGTTGTCGCGATAGAAGATGAGCGGGAAGGATTTATCGCTCTCGACGGAGAGCAGCACCAGCGAGGTGAGGCGCGTGGGGTCAGTGGTGATGCCGCGGGTGGCGACACCTTCACGTTCCATCTGCTCTAGAATGAAGCGGCCCATCTGTTCATCGCCCACACGCGTGATGAGTCCGGATTTGAGACCGAGGCGGGCCGTGCCGATGGCTATGTTGGTGGGAGAGCCTCCGGCGGATTTAGCGAAGGAAGCGATGTCTTCGAGGCGCGAGCCGATCTGCTGGCCATAGAGATCAACCGAGCAGCGGCCCATGGTGATGACGTCCAGATCCATGCTGTCATGTCCTCAAAGCGCTACGAAGTTTGTGAAACACCAATTCCATTATCTAGTCAATATGGAATGAACGTTCCATTCCCGGCTCAACCCTTGCTGCGCTTTTCTGCCACAGCCACGGTCAAGGTCATGGCCAGCACCAGGGTTGCGGCCATGGAGCGGCATTGTCTTCGCCAGAAATGAAG